>CAZBKO010000055.1:0-14614 GCA_964492545.1 uncultured Lachnospiraceae bacterium | reverse complement strand
TCCCCTTAGACACGGAAGGTTCATCATCATAGTTGATCAGAGGGAAAATAGCCTTAATAAAGCAAACAAAAAGGGATGCTTTAAAAACTATACCCATTTATCAGCTATTCGGTACTTGATACTACGACATCCATCACTATCGGCTCTGTTTTAGAGGTAAATAAAAAAACGTCAAAGCCTGCAAAATCAATAAATTTAGGCTTGACAGAATAGGAAGGAATTTTTCTTATGAAAAAGAAAGGACTATTAAAGTCTATAATCGTGATGGTGCTGGCATTTATTATGGCATTTGCACCTACTGCGGAATACGTTGGAGGTGTTTTAGCACAAGCATCCACAACAACAACCATAAGATTCCATTACAGCAGAAGTGATGGAGTATATACTGATTGGAGTATATGGGGATGGCCTGCGAATTCAGCAGGAAGTGATGTACAGTTTTCAAGTGATGATGACTATGGCAAGGTGGCAACTGTATCAGTAAGCAGTACAGTTACAAGCTATGGTTACATTGTAAGAAAACCGGATTGGACTAAGGATTACAGCGAAGACAGATTCGTTAATTTGAGTGGTGCCAGTGGAAAATATGTGGATGTATATATTACATCAGGTGTTAGTAAAACAACTACATACATATCAGATAGTGGTGTAGCACCATGTGAAGTAATTAGTGCAACTATTACAGGTAAGAACAGTATTGAGGCTAACATGACAAGTGTTAATCCAAGCTGTTTAGAGCAGATGGTTGTTAAAGATCTTTCAGATGGTTCTAAAGAATGTGAGATTGATTTTTTGGGATTCAGTAATGGAAGCAAGCTCGAGATTACATTTGCTGAGGATCTTAATATTGGACATAAGTACAAGGTTTATAGGATGACATCTAGTACAGTAAGCTCAAGTGAAGCTGATGCTGTAATTGATTATAACAGCGATTTCTTCACAGATACATTTACATATGATGGAGATGATTTGGGTTCAACATATACAGCTGATGCAACAACATTTAAAGTATGGGCACCAACAGCTGACAGTGTGGAATTACTGTTATTCTCTTCAGGACAGGTAACAACTGTTGATAAAGGTACTGTAGCAATGAGCGGTGGAACAGCAGATACTAAGGGTGTCTGGTCATGCACAGTTAATGAAGATTTAAAGAATGTATATTATTTATACAGAGTTAAGGTTTCAGGACAGACAAATCTTGCCATGGACCCTTATGCTAAGACAGGTGATACATCTAATGATTCACCTAGTGCAGGTAATTATTATGCAGGACAGAGAGGTATGGTAGTAGATCTCCAGTCAACTAATCCGACAGGATGGAATGAAGATACTAATGTACTTGCAAATAATGCCACAGATGCTGTTATATATGAGACAAGTATAAGAGATTTCTCAAGCGATACTGATTCAGGTATCACATCAGCACACAGAATGAAGTTCTTAGCATTTACAGAAAAAGGTACTCATAATTCCAAAGGCTCAACAACAGGTATTGATTACATAAAGAACCTTGGAATTACACATATTCAGTTAATGCCTTCATATGATTTTTATGGAACAAATGAAAAGACAATGGCATCATATAACTGGGGATATAATCCTGTTAATTACAACATACCTGAAGGAGCATTTTCAACAAATCCTACTGACGGAAATGTAAGAGTTAACGAATACAAGCAGATGGTCGAAGCTATTCATAGTGAAGATATGGGTGTTATCATGGATGTTGTATATAATCATGTTAACAATGCAAACACATTTTCATTTGAAAGAATAGTTCCAGGATATTTCTTTAGAGGTTCTAATGGCTCAGGATGTGGTAATGATGTTGCTTCAGAACGAGCAATGGTTAGTAAATTTATCGTAGATTCTGTAACATATTGGGCTACAGAGTATCATTTAGATGGGTTTAGATTTGACCTTGTTGGTTTACTTGATGTTGATACAATGAATGCCATAAGAGCTTCACTAAATGAAATTGATCCAGAGATACTTATATATGGTGAGGGCTGGTCTCTTGGAACAAGTGTTACCAGAGATGTTGCACTTGCAACACAGGGAAACACAAAAGACATGCCGGGAGTTGGTATGTTTAACGATGTAATTAGAAATTTAGTTGGTGGTAATAATGATCCTTCAAGAGGATATGCAACAGGTAACTATAATATAGGTTCATCTGATTTAAAGAATATCACAGATGCCATCGCAGCATCTACATGGTATACTAAGAACCCACTTCAGAATATCAACTACTTATCATGCCATGATAACTATACATTGTGGGATAAGATTAATAAAGCAAACAGTTCAGCAACAACAGCCAATAAGATTAAGATGAATAATCTTGCAGCAGCAATGAATATCAGCTCGCAGGGTATTCCACTTTTCTTGTCAGGTGAAGAATTCTTAAGAACAAAGGGTGGAGAACATAACAGCTATATTTCTTCAGACGCTGTCAATTTAATGGATTGGTCAAGAATTGATGATTATGCATCAGTAGTTGATTATTACACAGGTCTTATTAAATTCAGAAGTACACATGCCGGACTTAGAATGACTTCAGCAGAAGATATTGCTGCAAATATGCATTACCTTACAACTGGAAGCAATGTTATTGCATACACAATTGACGGTGATGCTAACGGAGAAATTTCAGATAGCGTGTTAGTAGCATTTAATCCATATTCAACAAGCAAATCATTAAGCTTACCAACAGGTACATGGAAGATATGTCTAAATGGAGAAGAGGCTGGAATTGAACCTATTGCAAAGGCATCCGGAACAATTAATCTTGCACCATATTCTGCATATATGATGGTACAGGGAGAAACAGGTGTTGGTGAAAAAACAGAATTATTTGATGCTGAATATCAGATAGCATATACACCAGTGAAATATACAGGAAAAGCAATTAAACCTGAAATTACAGGTGTTAATGTTGGAGGAACCAATCTTGTTTTAGGACAGGATTATACAATAACATATTCTAATAACGTAAATGCTGGTACAGCAACATATACAATAAAGGGTATTAATAATTATACCGGTAGAATAACAGGCACATACAAAATTTTAAAGGCTAATAATAATCTTAAAATATCATGCTCTAATGTGACATATGGTTCAACTGTAGCACCAAAGGTGACAGCAAATACATCTAAGGGTACAGTTACATATAACTATAAAAAGGCAAATGCTTCAGATAGCACATATACATCAAAGAAGCCTGTAGATGCAGGAAAATATGTTGTAAAAGCAATTTCAGCAGCAACTTCTAATTACAATGCAGCATATACAACAGCATCATTTACTATTAGTGCAAAGAGTCTTTCAGGAGCAAAGATATCAGGAATAGCTTCAAAGAAGACATATACAGGAAAGACACTTAAACAGAGTTTACTGGTAGTAAAGGTTGGCAGCAAAACATTAGTAAATGGAAAAGATTACGTTGTAACCTACTCTAATAACAAGAATATTGGAACAGCTAAATTAACAATAAAAGGAAAAGGAAATTATGCTGGAACAATAAGCAAGTCATTTAAAATTGTACTTGGAAAAACTTCTATTAAGTCAGTTAAGGCTGGAAGCAAACGAGCAACTGTTACATGGAAAAAGGTTACAGGTGCAACAGGCTATAAAGTATATATGGCAACAAAGAGCAATGGAAGATACAAATTAGTATCAACAGTAAAAGGAAATTCAAAAGTTACTTATACTAAGAAAAAGCTTACTAAGAATAAGAAATATTACTTTAAGGTAGTAGCATATAAAAAGGTTGGAAGTAAAACTGTTATTGGTAGTTACTCATCAGCTAGAAGTGTTAAAGTAAAATAAAGGATGTGAAGCAGCTTGAATCAGAACAAGACAATGATGCAATATTTTGAATGGTATCTCAAAGCAGACTCAAAGCATTGGAAAAGAGTTGCAAAACAGGCGCCTGCTCTTAAAAAGGCCGGAATTACATCTGTATGGTTACCACCTGCGTATAAAGGCGCAGGTGGGGTGAAGGATGTAGGTTATGCGGTGTATGATTTATATGATCTTGGAGAATTTGATCAAAAAGGTACAATTGCAACCAAATATGGAACAAAGGACGAATATTTGGAAGCAGTTAAGGCACTGAAAGAGCAGGGAATAGAGGTACTGGCGGATATTGTGCTTGGCCATAGAATGGGTGCAGATGAGCAGGAGAGAATATTTGCATATGGTGCAGATGAATATAACAGAAATGTAGAGATATCCGATAAGAAGAAAATACGAGTTTGGACGAAATTTACATTTCCAGGCAGAAATGGCAAGTATTCTGACTTTAAGTGGGATTGGACCAATTTTCATGGTACTGATTTTGATGCTGAAAGTCAAAAGAATGGAGTTTACAGATTCATCGGTAAGAATTGGGATGAACATGTAGATGGTGAATTTGGTAATTATGATTATTTGATGGGCGTTGACCTTGACATGAGCGATCCGGAGGTATTGGAGGAGCTTGATAAATGGGGAAAATGGTATTATGATTTCACAGGTGTTGATGGCTTTAGAATTGATGCTGTAAAGCATATAGAATTCAACTTTTTCAGGGTATGGCTTAACAAACTGAGAGAGTATTCAGGCAAAGAGATATTTGCAGTTGGTGAGTATTGGAATGCAGAGCTTCATATACTTGAAAACTATATCCAAAAAACCGAGAGAGCACTTACCTTATTTGATGTCCCATTACATTTTAATTTACATCACGCATCAAAGAGTAACGGATATTATGATATGAGATATATTTTTAAGAATACTCTCGTGGGAACAGACCCTCAGCTTGCAGTTACTTTTGTTGATAATCATGATACACAACCAGGGCAGGCACTGGAGTCATGGGTACTCGAATGGTTTAAGCCACATGCATACTCATTAATTATGTTAAGGCAGGATGGAATACCATGTGTGTTCTATGGTGATTACTATGGAATACCACATGATAATATTAAGCCGATAGATTCGCTAAAGACAATTATGACTCTTAGACAAACTCATAATTATGGAGAAATGCATGATTATTTTAACGATAAGAGTATTATAGGATGGACCAGAGAAGGAATTGAAGAGCTTCCAAAATCAGGATTTGCTGTTATTATGACCATAAGTGAGGGAGGAAGCAAAAGAATGTATGTTGGTAGACAATTTGCCGGAATATCATTCGTGGATTCTCTTAACAATGTAACAGAAGAGGTTGTAATTAACGAAGAGGGATACGGTGTATTTTTTGTAGAAGATGGCAGTACTTCAGTATACATACCAACTAAGCCGGCTAAGGAGACTGAACGTTTGGAAGAAGTGTTTAGAGATGAAGCTGAATTTGGTGCAATGGATGAGGTGCCTGATGGAGAGGAACCGGAGTTATTCTTTGGAAGTAATTATACTAATCATAAAAACGATGAAATTGATGATGAGGAAAGCGATGATGAAGAAATAACAGATGAGTTAGAAGATTCATCAGAGAATGAGTCAGAAATTAATTAAAAGATTAAAAAGAGAGAGTTAATGGTGATATAATTCCATTAGCTTTCTCTTTTTATAGATAGATGGTAATAAATATTTAGCTGTTTGTATTTTTGTTACTTATCATAGTAGATAATTTCTTAACCATTTCAATTCGTTTTATTTGGTCTGGAGTCATATTCGTTTTTAGAACGTCAATAATAAGTTCTGTTTCCTCGTCAGAAAAATAAATACCTTTAGAATGGGCCTGTGCAGTTTGATTCAGAAAGAATGGTATCAGTTCACCTGCTGCCATTCCTTCTGATTTAGAAATAATAGTAGTAAGTATATTGAGTTTATCAGGGGGGATATTTTTTAGTCTGGCATCCTGCTTCCAGTTGTAATTATTCATAGAATATTCTCCAATCCTTATTTTATATCTTGTGAGCAGAAATACATCTTGCACCTTTAGAAGCAGTTTTGCTGAGATGTACCTGCATTTGTCGCTTGTCCGTTGGTCAGCATGGACGAATATATATCAAATAATTCCTGCTGTTCAGGTGAGAGCATTGATTTTAGAGTCTGAGTTGCATCTATATCCTTACCTGGACTATTTGAAATATTTCTATATATACTCATCATATTAAGCATATTGATCATATTAAGAAAATTATCAAGCTTATCCTGTTCGGACTTGGAAAGAATTTTCTTAATGTCAGCTATCATATTTTTTGAAGTGCGTCTGTCATCAGAAAGCGAATATATTTCTATCTTCTCATTATCAGGCTGCCGACTAAAAAAATTCATAGTGTTTTTAAATTCTTCAACTATAATGAACAGAGATAGAATTTTTTGTTCTCTCGAACAAGTATATGGAAGTGCTGTTTTAATAATCTGTAATCGTTTGTCAGATACTGCATTATCAAATAAATAGGATGTATCCATAAGTTCTCCTTGTTTACTGTCTATATATTGTATTCAATTTGTGAGATTTTTATTCATACAGAACTCTTATGCACATAAGCAAGACGAAAAGATTGTCATTCCGGCTGCGGCACCTAAGACACTCCTCATCGTACTCAAAATATGAATTTCCAGAATTATTAATCATAATTTAAAGAGGCTTGTGAATGTTCACAAGCCCTTTTGGATTACGGAATTGAGTAATTAGCAGGTATTTTAATACCAGCTTACTCAAATATGGATTAGAAACAGCCTAATCCGTTTCCATTGCCGCATCCATTGCCACAGCACAGTAGAAGAATAATCCAGATAATACAATTGTTATCTGAGCATCCTGAACCGTTGTTGCCTAAACCACCACAGCATAAGAGAACTAAGATAAGCCAAATGCAATTGCCGTTACTTGAATCATTATTGCATGAGCCACATCCTCCGCCACAGTTTGTTGCTGCTAAATCACTCATTTTTGTTTCTCCAAAAATTGATTACAGTAAATAATATGTGGCACAGCTTGGCTAGTTTACACATTTTTATTTTTTTAACAGAACATTTGTGAAAATAATGAATTTTATATATTAAGAAGGTATGAATGGAATTGATCATTTGGAAAATGTAAGAAAAGAATTTAATATAGATGAGCTTCATAGAAGAGGAATAGTAGGAGAAAATGTAACAATAGCCGTGCTTGACACAGGAATATGTATAAGCCACAAGGATTTAGAAAATGCCTGTGTGGGGTATTTTGATTCTGTTAACAATAGAAAATATGCATATGATGATAATGGTCATGGAACACATATTGCAGGAATTATAGCCGGAAGAGGACTGCTAAACAATGGAAAATATACAGGAATTGCCCCCAAGAGTCAAATTGTTTCGGTAAAGGTTCTTAGTAGTGATGGAAAAGGCAGAATGAAGGATATGAAAAATGGGATTGAGTGGATTATTGCCAATGCAAAAAAATACAATATTAGAATAGTAAATATGTCTGTAGGAGCGACAGATACAAAAGAAACTGAAGATTCAGAGCTGGTTAAGGTAACAGAACGTTTATGGGACAATGGAATTGTGGTTGTTGCAGCAGCGGGAAACAATGGTCCTGAATATAATAGCATTTCTTCTCCGGGAATAAGCAGGAAAATAATAACCGTTGGTTCATATGATGATGATAAAAAGGTAAGTATATCTGGAAATAGAGTGATGGTTAATTATTCAGGCAGAGGACCAACAAATTCATGTGTTGTGAAGCCGGAAATAGTAGCTCCGGGATTTCATATAGTATCATGTTCAAATGGAAATGATATATACAGCTATAAAAGTGGAACATCTATGGCTACACCTATTGTTACAGGGATGTGTGCTTTAGTAGTTGACAGATATCCGCAAATCACACCCAAGGAGCTAAAGAAAATGATACATGATTCAGCAATTGATCTGCACTTACAGAAGAACAGACAGGGATGGGGAAAGCTTAATCTTCAAAAATATCTATTGTGATATTAGTATATTTGTTATATACTAAAAATAATATGTTTTTAGGAAGAAAGGGAATAAATATGGAAAATACGAATATATGGGGAATACTGGAAATAGAGGAAACAAAAGATGAAGCTTTAATTAAGAATGCATATAGAACAATACTTATGAAGACAAATCCGGAAGATGATCCCGAAGGATTTAAGAGATTAAGAGAAGCCTATGAGCAGGCGGTAAGTCTATGTCATGCCTCTGAGCAGGAAGAAAGTATTGATGAAGATGATGTTGACAGGTGGATTCATAACGCAGAACGTATATATTCTAATTGGAGTCTGAGAATAGATTTGAGAGAATGGAAAGAATTTTTGTCTGATGATATATGTCTTGCACTTGATACCTCAGATGAAGCGTCAGAGAAGTTCATGGTATTTTTAATGTCTCATTACAATTTACCTGATGAAGTATGGACAGAAATAGATAAGACATTTGATTATCTTAATCTAAAAAGCGAAATCAGAGAAAAGTTTCCAGATAATTTCTACACATATTTATGTAATCAGATAAATTATAATAGCTTTATTAATTACAATGAGTTTGAGGGTCAAGATGATGCTCAGTATGATAAGGCTATAGACACGTATTATGCCATAAAGCGTACAATTGATAACAGCTCCTTTGAAGAATGTAATATTGAAGAGCTTATAGAAGAGCTCGATTCATATAATATATACTATCCATATTTTGAAGTTGAGAAGATGCGGTATGAATTGACTAAGAAGGAACCTGACATAGATAAGATTTTGGATTATGTTGATAAGCTTTCTAAGTATGATGATAATTTCTATATACTATGCTATTTAGGTGAAGCATATTTGTTTTTGGGAAATATTGATGCAGCGAAGGATTACATCACTAAGTCGCGAGAAATCAACTCTAATTTTATTAATGGTGAGATTGTATACATAAAGTATTTAATGGCTGCACAGCTATACAAAGAGGCCAAGGAGAGCAGCACAGATTTCCTTGATAAATATGGTAACTCACAAGAGGGCCTGTATTATATGCATGAATCAAATAAGCATTTAATGGCAGACCTTAGAGAGAAGGCAGACAGCGGTGATATAGACAGCTTTATGGAATTAGGCTGGTGCCTTTTTCAAAATGAAGAATTTGAAGAATGCATTAATATGTTAAAGACATATGAGCCTGACGAAGAGCATGAATTTGATTACAATAATCTTCGTGGACGATGTACCCTTGCATCAGGAGATTACAAATCAGCACTGCCATTTCTTGAAAAATGGCTGGCGGATATCATAGTATTAGAGGATGACGGAACAGAGAAATATCAAAAAAAATACAGAAGATTGGGATATGCAAACTATACAGTTGGTATGAGTAATTTTTCAATTTCTGTTGAGCTAAAAAAAGCTGGTAATGTTGAAGAGTCGCTTAAATATATCAATCTGTCTCTTAAATATCTTGAAGAGGCAATTAAGACAGAACATGAAGAAAAAGAGATTGTCTATTATAGAGAAAGAAAAGCCTATGTATTAATACAGCTTGGTGAAAATGAAAAAGCAATCGATGTATGTGATGAGATAATTAATGAATATCCTGAATATTATCCGGCATTCTGCGATAGACAGCTGGCCTTCTATAATCTTAGAAATGGTCAGGGAGTTATTGATAATTTCTATGGAGCAATAGAAATATACGCAGGCAATGCAGAACCATATGTACTTGCAATAAAGGCATTTATCGGTTATTCACAGTATGATGATGCAATGAAGATAGTTAATATGTCAAAAGAAAATCATATTGAAAGTGATGACATTGAACTACAGCGAATTATAATTGGAATACGTAATAATACTGACAATAAAATGTCTACACTTACAAAGCTTTTAGAAGATATTGTAAGACTTAAGAATAGCATAACTGACACCACAGATATTGAAGATATATACGAAATTGACTTTAATATGGGCATAATTTTTGAAAATATGAAACAGCTTGACGAAGCTGCAAAATGTGTAAGTAATGCTTATTCAAATAGTAATAATCAGAGATTTTTATGGTGTCTTGCAGAGTTATATGAGAGAAATGCAAAACTTGTAGATGCCTATAACACATATGAGAAAATAGAAAAAGTATATGGAAGCAGCGCTGAAGTATGTTATAGAATGGGACGATGTCTTTCAAAAAGAAGTGCCGAAAGCTATAAACAGCTTGCTATGTTTATGAAAGCATATGAGCTTGACAATAATCATCCTGCTGCGTGTGACTACATATCTGATATTTATCATGACAGATATATTGAAAGTGGAGATTTGCAGGACTATGAATTATCCATGAAGTTTGCGGACAAGCAGATAGAAAATAATTCAAATGCATATGTTCTTATCAATAGAGGATTATTGAAATTAGATGGTGGACAGCTGGAAGAAGCCCTACAGGATTTTATGAAGGCAATAGAATACGACAGCACAGATATTTATGGATACAATAACGCCGGATATACATATAAGAGAATGAAGCTATATGATAAGGCCATTGAAATGTATGAGAAAGGACTTAAAGCAGAATCAGAGCAGCCGAAGAATATAATATACAAGAATATGTTTATAACATATTTATGTATGAACGATTTTGATAATGCAAAGCTTTATTTATGCAAGTGTCTTGAACTTGATAAGGACGCCAACAGGAATGCCGTATTGATACAGCGTTTATATCGTAAGATGAATGAATTTGAAGAATCTGTCAACAGAAAGATGAACTACACAGCTTCAGCAGATGATAGAGTGCAGGTATATATTTCAATAGCAGAGGATTATATGATTCTTGGTGATAAAAAAACAGCCTTTAGATTTTGTAAGTTTGCACGAAATGAAGCAAAGAGAGATGATCAGTATGCAGATGTATTTGTATTATATGGTGATTACTTTGACTTTATGGAGAACAACAAGAAAAAGGCGTTAAGTATGTATAGAAAAGCATACGGATATTGCCCAAGTCTTGAAATTGCTTTAAAGATATGTGAGTTAAGTGCAAAGATGGGAGACAAAAAATCTGCAAAGATTTATTTTGAAAAATCCGAAAACCTTATTAGAGATAAATGGAAAAGTATTGATAATTTCCTTGGCTATGCAAGATATAAGCCTATACATTTATTTCAAATGGGAAAATTGTATTTCTACTCAGAAAATATTGATAAAGCGAAAGAATGCTTTGATAAAATGCAGGAGTGTAATGCATGCTCACATTGTGATTATAATAAATGCTATGAGGCGTTACTTGGAAAGGCACTTATTGCCGCATATGAAAATGATAAAGCTTCAGCAATAGAATTGCTTGAGGAAGCATCACAGATAGATCCATCTGATATGGAATCTAGAATAGAATTGAAGGAATTAAGAAAATGATAGTAGGAATAGATTTAGGAACAACAAATAGTTTAATAGCTTATTTTGAAAATGATAAGGCGAAAATAATACCAAATCGATTGGGCAAAAATATGACGCCATCGATTGTCAGTATTGATGAGGACGGACAGGTATATGTCGGTGAAACTGCAAGAGAGAGAATGCTGCTTCACCCGGAAACAGCGGCAAGTGTATTTAAACGTGATATGGGAAGCCAGAAGAAATTCAGATTATCAGGGAAAGAATATACAGCTCAGGAATTATCATCACTGGTACTTAGAACTTTGAAGGAAGATGCTGAGAAATATTTGGGAGAAGAAGTTACGGAGGCTGTTATTAGTGTACCTGCATATTTCAACGACTCAAGAAGAAAGGCAACTAAGCAGGCTGGTGAGATGGCGGAGCTCAAGGTTGAACGAATAATTAGCGAACCTACGGCAGCTGCAATTTCATATGGTCTTTATCAGGAGAACAAAAATGCAAAATTTCTGGTGTTTGATCTTGGCGGTGGTACTTTTGATGTTTCCATACTTGAACTCTTTGGAAATATTCTTGAGGTAAGAGCTGTTGCAGGAGATAATTATCTTGGTGGAGAAGATTTTACTAGAGTAATTGAAGAAATGTTTTATGAAAAATTCAGTGATATTGATAGAAATTCTCTTGATGGAAAAACCACAGCATATATTCACAAACAGGCGGATGAGTGTAAGATAAACTTTGAAAATAATAAGACTTCAGTAATGAAATGCAATATTGATGGGGAAGTTTATGAAATGAATGTTGATATTTCAAAGTATGAGGACAAATGCGATGATTTGTTTGATAAAATCAGGCAGCCTGTTAAAAAAAGCTTGACGGATGCACATATTAGGGTGGATGATATTGACAGAATTGTTTTGGTTGGAGGCAGTACAAGGCTTGCAATTATTAGAAAATTTGTTGGTAGATTATTTAGAACCATTCCGGATACGCAAGTTAATCCGGATGAAGCTATTGCACTTGGCGCAGCAATTCAGGGAGCAATGAAAGAAAGAAATAGTGCTGTTAAAGAAGTTATACTTACTGATGTATGCCCATTTACACTGGGAACAGAGGTAGTTGTAGAGGGAGCAAATAATAGACTTGAAAATGGTCATTTTTGTCCTATAATTGAAAGGAACACAGTTATTCCTGCAAGCAGAACTGAACGACTATATACGGCATATGACAATCAGACAAAGATTAGAGTTAATGTGCTGCAGGGTTAGAGCAGATTTGCTAAGAATAATCTTGAGCTTGGAGAAATTTGTGTTGATGTACCATCGGCGAAAGCGGGAGTTGAATCAATAGACGTTACATACACCTATGATATCAATTCAATTCTTGAGGTTCAGGTTATTGTACTATCCACTGGTAAGGTGGTAAAGCAAATAATTAAGAATCAGTACACGCAGATGACAGATGAAGAGATTAAAGCAAGAATGGAAGAGATTGCATACTTAAAGATTCATCCAAGAGATCAGGAAGCCAATAAGCTTTTGCTTCTGAGAGGCGAAAGAATTTATGAGGAAAATCTGGGAAATGTAAGATTTAAGATTGACCATGAGCTTCAAAAATTTGAGGAAGTACTAAATACAAGGGATAATTCAAAAATCGAAGAAGCAAGAAAGAAATTTTCAGAATTTCTTGAAGAATTCGATAATCCATTTTAAGAAAAGAGGCATATGCTATGTATAAGGAAATAGCAAAATTAGTTTTATACGGAGATTTAGATAAGGATGATATTTTATACCAGTTGGGCGAGATTTTTAGAGACTTTGACAGTGAAGAATATTCAAAGGCTGAACTTACAAGAAGAATTTTGAACCAGATTAAGAAGATATTGGTAGTATCAACAGATTATGGTTTCGATACAAATTTATGGCACAATTATCTTACTTTTTTACTGATAACTAATGAGAATCCTTTTAGTTTAACTTGTGAGAAGGTGGGAGCAAATGATGGAAGTGTTAACTCATTTGCAAAAAATGACTGTAGAGCATTTATGAATCTTTTTAACTATGATTTTAGCAAAATTGAAAAAGAACTGGAGATAGACTGCTTTACAACAATTACACACTATACATCAATTGTTAAGAAAGAGAGAATGTACAACAAAAACGTAAGTGAAAAGGTACAGGAATTAAGCAGAAAACTTGAGAATTCTGCTGATGAAGAAGAATTCTTTGGATATTTGACTGAATTTTACAAAGGCTATGGTGTTGGTATGTTCGGTCTAAATAAAGCATTTAGAATCAAGAAGGGAAAATATGAGGGTGAAGTTGAGTTTTGTCCAATTAACAACATGGACAAGGTTATGCTTGATGATTTGATTGGATACGAAATCCAAAAGAAAAAGCTTGTTGATAATACAGAGGCATTCGTTGAGGGCAGAGAGGCAAATAACGCATTACTATTTGGTGACAGTGGTACAGGAAAATCAACAAGTATTAAGGCTATTGTCAACGAATACTATGACAAGGGTCTTAGAATGATTGAAATATATAAGCATCAGTTCTGCGATTTATCAAATGTAATTGCACAGATTAAGAATAGAAATTATAGATTTATTATTTATATGGATGATCTTTCATTTGAAGAATTCGAGATAGAGTATAAGTTCCTAAAAGCAGTGATTGAAGGCGGTGTTGAAACAAAACCGGATAATGTACTTATATATGCGACATCCAACAGACGTCATCTTGTTAAGGAAACATGGAATGACAGAGACGATATGAATCAGGAGCTTCATCATTCAGATACTATGGAAGAGAAGCTATCACTTGTTAACAGATTCGGTGTTACAATTAATTATTCTAAGCCAAGTCAGAAGGAATACTTCAATATTGTAAAAGAACTTGCAAAGAGATACGAAAGTATCACTCTTACAGACGAAGAACTATGTGCTGAAGCTAATAAATGGGAATTGAGTCATGGCGGAATATCAGGAAGAACAGCACAGCAGTTCATTAATTATTTAGCTGGAATGGAGAAATAGTTTTGAACGTTATTCAAAGATTTTTTGGACATTTACATACAATCAATCATCACAAATATCTTGTGATGAAGCATTGCTTTAAGATTGGATTATACAGGCAGGGGCTAATGCATGATTTATCTAAATATGCACCTGCAGAATTCTTTGTTGGAGTTAAATATTTCCAAGGTCACAGAAGTCCAAATAATGCTGAACGTGAAGCTAAGGGCTATAGCAGTGCATGGCTTAGACATAAAGGTAGAAATAAGCATCATCTGGAATA
>CAZBKO010000054.1:3676-14722 GCA_964492545.1 uncultured Lachnospiraceae bacterium | reverse complement strand
TTTTTACCAACTGGCTGGTCAGTAATAATCTAAATTTACTTGAGGTATTCTTTTTGGTCAATTCCTTTACTCTTTAAAGTATACAGGAAGCTCCTTATATTTTCTATTTATACTCCACAACAAACTCAACTTTCAATGTCTTGCTATATCTTTCAATTAACTCATCCACTGTTTTATCTGTTACTGAGCCTTCTGTGATTACAAATGTTACTTTCTTATCGCTTCTAAAGGTATCAATTGCAATTTTACTAATATTGTCTCCAAGCTCTATTCTTAAGCTGTCCGAATTAAGTGATTTAAAAAGAAATGTTTTCAACTCTGTAACCTTCTCAGGTACAACTATTTCTTCAATTGCAGTTGAAGAAAATGACTCCTTCGCAATCTCTTCAACAGTACTTGGAATTTCTATGTACTTTAATTTTTCACTGTTATAACACATTCTGCTAATGCTCTTAATTCCCTCACCAAGAACAACACACTCTAAATTATCCTGATATAATGGCAGGCATTCAGACACATCAACGTTTCCCGGTATTTTAAGCGCTGTAATATCAACATTTGGTGTATTTAGTCCAACTAATTTAATATTACTATTTCCATTTATTTCGCTAGGAAATACCAATACTTCTTCTTTTCCGTGATATCCTGTTATTTCTATGCAATCATCTTTTTCTAAAATATCAAATTCCTCCGCAGCAGTTTCCGGATAATTTTTCAGTTCTGCAGTTGTTATGCCCGCACTGTTGTTGCTCTGTTCTTCCGATGTCGCTTCAGGTGTTGTTTCCTGTGTTATTTCCTCATCTGCCACATTGCTGCTCCCCTGCCACAAAGCTGTAGTTGTTTCCTTCTTATCAGATGAACCTCCACATGCCACGAGTGATATGGCTACTACTGTTGCTGTTGCAACTAAAATAATTTTCTTTTTCATAATCCTTTTCCTTCATTAGCCAAACATTTTTTCTACTTTTTCCAGTACTTCCTCAAGGCTTGCATTCTTCTTCGTTTTCCATTCTTCATTAGAATTATAATATCTAATAGTAAATCCAGAAAACACCGATGGATCTTTCCAAACGGAAATATCTCTTCCTTTTTCTCCATTGAATATTTCTTTTATAAAACGATTTGAATACTTATCTGTCATGCCTGCAAACACCTCAAATTTACCATCTCTGTAGGCAAACAGTTCTGCTTCTTGTCCCGCAAAAACTCCATAGCAGTATACACTATATAATTTGGTACACTCATCAATTAGCACCATTTTTCTATATGGTAATTTTTCACCATTAAATCCTACCCAGCTTGAGTCAACCTGCGTTTTGCTTCCCAACAGCACAGATGTATCTGTACTTTGCAAGATATGATATTCCTTTTTCTTATATAACGCTACCATAATTATCTCCCTTCCAGAACATTTTCCTTACGAATTTGTGCACATCTGCAGAGCGTTTTTAATTGATAGAACGAAATTTTCTCAATTAAAAAACTGCAAAAACAGCCTATAGCCATTATTGCAGTCGAACTATCATAGAAAGTTATTCATAACAACCCACGTGCCATTATCGTCCACTCCCTTTAGACTTCTAACTTTGCGTCATCGCATTTCCACGATTTTGCCCTTGTTAGTAAAATACCATTAATGTTATTATTTGTCAAGAAGCAAAGATTTCTTCGACAAAAAAAGCACCGCGCAATGCGATGCTTTACATAAGAGGCGACAACCAGATTTGAACTGGTGATGACGGTGTTGCAGACCGGAGCCTTACCACTTGGCTATGTCGCCATTTTGAGCTGTCGAAGCTCGACAGCTATTACATTATAGCAATAGATTTATGTTTCGTCAAGTACTATTTTACTTATTTTTCTTTGATAAAGAAAGCGTATATCTATTCTCCCTGCGGATTGTTCTCTGCAATACTTAAGAACCTCCTCTCCACTGGAAAATAAAATATACTCATGCTTTTGCTCGTGCTCAGAAAAATACTTCTGACATAATGTCTTTATTTTTGTCTGTTCCGTTATGTTATCATCACATATCCCAATATTAATCATTTTCCCAAACCCTCGTATGTAACCTCAATCTATTTCGTCAATGTAGAAAACATTTTTAGCAGTGGATTGCTCTTATATATAAATGATAACACATCACTACCGCTAACCTGCTTCATGATATCCTGGCCTGCAGCCGTTCCCCCAAGTCCTGTTACTACAAGGCATAACAGCCATACTATCAGCATACCTTCAAATATTCCAATCACAAGTCCAAGACTTCGATTGAGTTCCTTGATAACCGGTACTCTTGCAATTACATCAAGCACACCTATCAAAATTCTAAGGATTATTGTAACAATAATAAATATAGCAATATATGCAATAGCATTTATTATTATCATTGTGAGCTCACCGCTTATGTATTCACCAAGATTCTTTGCTCCAAGCTTCTTGATTACCTCTGTATTATTGTTATCCTTAAGCATGCTGCTGATTGATGCTGGTATTGGTATCTTTTTGAGAATATCATCTGATAATTCAGTTGTCTTCATATCAAATTCATCACCAATGTATTTTCCAATATATTCATTGACCTGCTTGTTAATATTGTCATACAGCGGTGTCTTCTCCTTAAGCATCCTGCCCACCGGCTGTGATAATGCTGATGACAGCAAAATTGCAACCACCGTTGCTGCAAGTGTAAATGCTATATGCACAAATCCTCTCTTATATCCACTAAAAGCTGCAATTCCAATAATTGCAATAACAACTAACATAACTAATCCACTCATATGATCACCTCTCCTATATGTATTCTACTTGAGACTTATCTGCTGTATTTCATCACTGCTAATCAGCACATATTTACTGTTGCCCTTAACCGGAATCATTCGCGTAATTCCAACATCAAATGTATGTTCAAACTTAATAACATCATTTACTGAAATCAACTGGCAATTCGTATCGCTGTATTTAAGAATGCAGTCGCCTGCGAATTGAATTTCCGTATAACCGCTGTCTATATTTGTTGTATAAATGTTCGAACCGTCAAGGTCGTATACCTTAAGCTTGTACGCACTCTGAGAATCGTCGCTCTCAAATACTATACCAATATAGCTTCCACTGTAGAAAATACTCTTCACCTTATCGTCAAATTTGATTTCTTTAACAATGGATGGCTTTTCCTTCATCTTATATATCGTGAACATATTGTCGCCCCAGGCAACTGCTGTATTATTATTTACAAATTCGACCTCTGGAACAATTGTGGATGTGTATTGGTTAAATCCACCAACCATTCGGTCTGTGGAATTCTGTCCTATTTCCGAAAAATTATAGAACAGCACCTTTGATTGAGAGACACCACTGCTCACATATATATATGAAACAATCATCTTGGTTCCATCCTGAGATAACGAAAAATCCATTGGATAACCATTTCCTTTTAAAACAGTTCGTCCTGTTACAAGCTCGTTTCCCTCGCTGTCGCTGACCTGAAAATAGTTGGCTTTCTCATCCTCAAGAACTGCTGCCACGATTCCCTGCTCTGAAACCTCCACATTAATCAGTGGATACTTCACTGTTATTGAGGAAGAACTTCCATCAATTCCATACAACTCAACCTTATTTGACTTAAACTCACCGATGGCAATGTAGTCACCACATATATCTATTACCGGCTTCTTCATCTCAAATGCATGATTCCACACTTCCCTGCCTGACTCAACGTAGCTGATTCCATCATCTGTATAGCACAGAATTCCATCCGCATATTTGTAATAAGTATAATTGATGTTTCTGTCAATGGTCTTCTTGGCATCAACATTATAATCACTAAAAGTCTTATTTTCCAAATACGTCTTATATGCAAATGCTCCTATTCCCGCTGCAATTGCCACGCATAAAATTACTATATATAAAACTTTCCTTTTCTTCATTGATTACGCTTCCTTTTGTACTAACGTTAATTGATAAATAATAGTATACAATATATTTATTGATTAAGGAAGTATAATTTTCTGTCCCTCCAATATAAGGTTCTGGTCTTTGATTTTATTGACTTTCATGATATCCTCCACCATTGTAAGGTTGTTGTAGATTTTCCTGCTTATGTCTGATAAGGTCTCACCTTTTTTTACTGTATAGTACTTAGGCTCAACCACCGGCTGAACATCAGCCTTTGTTGTACTCTCCTCCTCCTTTTTCTTAGGCTTGGTTGTACTTTCCTCTGTCTTTTTTTCAGCCTTGGTTGTAGTTTCTTTTGGAGTTGTGGTCTCCACCTCTCCCGGTAGATTTTCAATTACAGGCTGAACCATTGTTGTATCAGCCTGCGTTACCTTTGTGTTTACCAGATTTCCTGCAATATCGGACAGACTTGCCTTGATGCTGCTAATCTGACTGTAATTATTCATAACGACAATGATTGCAAGCAGCAATGCAATGACCATATATGAAGGTATCATTCCCTTGAAGTTATATTTCTTTTCCGGAATATCCTCTGTTTCCTTCACCCCTTCATCCTCGGCTTTGGCCTCCCCACTGAACAACTCATCCAGGGCTTTAACCCTTGTCATATACCTCTCAAATTCTGGATTTTTTTCAAAATATACATAATATCCGCCTAAATTTTCCATTGCGCCGTTGTTGTAATGGTAGAGATTTTCATCATTTTCAGACAAATCGCTAAGTATGCATATCCTGTCATTCCCCGGAAAATTATCAAGCTGTATTTTCTTTGCCGTCTCCAATGAAATATTTTTTGTTTCCTCGCTTGCATACCATCCAACTATTTCCAAACTGCTGTAATAGCTGTGAATGTCCTCATAAATGCCTGTCCACACTTTGTCGCCAAAATCAATATTTCTTTTATCTCCATTTGCGATTACCGCTCCATTAATAAATACATAGGAACAATTGCTGACTCGTTTAACCTTTCCAAGTAATACACCATAAGATGGTTTTTCTTTAAGCATATTAATGACCTGTTCTTCAAAGTAAACTTTCTTATTTCCATTGGTATCACCTATCTGCTTGATGTTTTTTGGCAGTCTCACAGATATTTCCTCACCTATGTTATCGTCTTCCCTGTATATTATTTCTATCACAGCACCCTCCATTTCTGTTTTGCGGACAATTCCACATCGCAACCTTTATGCTTTCATAGATTGTACCACTAATAATTGAAATATTTTGTCAAACCAGTGTGGCGCAGCCCCTAATATTTTAGACACTTTTCGCCAGTTTACTGAGGCATTTTGTCACACGAATAATTCATATTATTCTGTTAATAATAATATTGTTGCATATGGAGGTATATATAAATGTATTACTTTGATTCCCGCGAAAAATATTCTTCAATAGATTTTGGCAGAAAATTAACTATAATGGCACAGGCATATATGAATGAAAATGCATTTACTGATATTGTGTTTTTGTGCATTGGCACTGATTGTTCCACCGGAGACAGCCTCGGACCTATGGTGGGCTACAAGCTCTCCAAACGGCGCATTAATGGTTTCACCATATACGGAACTCTATCGCATCCCGTTCATGCTCTTAATCTGAGCGATACTTTGCTGCAAATAAATAAGCACCACCGCAATGCGCTTGTCATTGCGATTGATGCTTCTATTGGTACATCCGCTCATGTTGGATATGTGACCCTGAATGATTCACCTCTCAAGCCCGGTCTTGGTGTTAAGAAGACTCTCCCCCATGTTGGGCATCTCTCCATAACCGGTATAGTAAATGTTTCGGGGCTCTTAGATTCTATGGTTCTTCAGTCTACAAGGCTGTCCACTGTAATGCGCCTTGCTGACTCTATTAGTGGCGGTCTGACTTTTTTTGAATTAAGCTATAGTCGCTCTAATCTTGTTAATCGCCTCTGATATTGTTGTGACCTGACCTTCATTTATCAGCTTAATCATTTCGTCTACTTTTTCAAGAGACATCATATCCTTGCCCATAAATGCTTCGTATTTCTGAGTTATTGACATTGTGAGCTCCTGCTGTTTCTGCTCACTGTCTCTCTTCGCTGAGCCTGTTTTTTCCAGCTCGCTTTTTAATCCGTCTATTCTCTCTTTATCTCTCTCAGTTATCTCTGATATTATTGCGGGCTTCGTGTTCTGCTCAAAGTCTGCCAGTGCGTCATTCTTCTTCACAACAATGTCGCTTATTGTCTCCTCAGATTCTTTAATCTGTGTATCAAATTCTGTCAAATTGTACATTGATTCGTCGCTGTCATTTCTGATGTCTTTGCGTATATTTCTAATTTCTTTTTCATTTTTTTGAATTTCCACACGTTTTTCGCGCATATCCACAAGAATTGATTTGTCCTTATCCTTCGTAAACAAATATATGGTTACGTATATAGCTGCCACAATCATAAGATACACAATGTAAATAATTATGTTCAGCCACCATTTTCCACCGATTAGCATTATCAGCACTGATGGTACGAAGAGAATAAGGCATACTGCTGTTATTACAAATATCAATATTTCTTTGATGCTTCTTGGCATAAATAATGTATAAAACCATGCCGAATCACAATAACCCGGTATTCCTCGGTGTTCAAATGCTGTTCTGATTTCAGAATGAAGACCGCGGTTTGCTTCAACCAGATGCGAGGTCTCAGAGTTCATTCTTTCCCGCATTCCCTTGTCTTTTTCTTTTGCCTTCTTGTTCTTAGCATTTTTTAGCACTTCTTTTTCTTTTGCTATTTCTTTATCGAAGCTTTTTGATACTTCATTTCTTCTCTTATTAACTGTTGTTTCGATGGTATCGGCTACCAGCTTCTCTTCTGCAGCTATCTGCTTTTCGAGTCTTTGAACTTCAATCTGGCATCTGTCTATCTCATTTCTTATGGCGGCCTGATTTTCAAGTGCCTGTCTAACCTCTGCCAATTCGTTTGCCCCACCGCTTAAAATATTCTGTTCATCCATAATTTTGCGACCTTCCTTCCCTCGCCTTATTCTGTCTTAAGAAGCATGTCTCCGTTCTTAATCCATCCTGCTTTTCGCATTCCCTCTGATACGAAAAATGCTATTATTCCCGGTAATAGGAAATGCATTACCATTATCTCTATCATCACAACAGGTATTGATGTTCCTGCTGCAACCATTGCGTCATATGCAGCAAATTGTCCCACAAATCCTGCTGAGCCCATTCCTGATCCGACCGGTGTGCTCACCATTTTTAGCACGGCACTTGCTATTGGTCCAAGCACTGCGCTTGCTATTATAGGTGGCAGCCATATAACCGGCTTCTTTACTATATTCGGTATCTGCAGCATTGATGTTCCAACACCCTGCGCAACTAGTCCGCCCATTTTGTTTTCCCTGTAGCTTGCAACTGCGAATCCTACCATTTGACAGCAGCATCCGACTGTAGCTGCGCCTGCCGCAAGTCCTGTGAGTCCCATGGAAATTCCTACTGCTGCCGAGCTGATTGGAAGTGTAAGTATTATTCCCATAAGAACTGATACAATTATTCCTCCAATTATTGGCTGCTTTTCAACGTTGATATTTACAAGTTCTCCAACCCAGTACATGAATTTTGTAATTGGTGGTCCAACTAAGAATCCAACTGCCGAGCCTGCAAGTATTGATGCAAATGGTGTTACAAGTATATCTATCTTTGTCTTTCCTGATACTAAATGTCCGATTTCTATTGCTACATATGCTGCAACAAATGCTCCCAGTGGTTCTCCTGGTTTTCCAATAACAAATGCTTCTGATATTACAGGAAATGCTCCTATCATACCCGCAACTGCGGCTGCTACTGTTACCAATGGGCTTTCTTTGAATTTGCTTGCTACTCCCACACCAATTCCTGCACCGGTTATGGTCTTGGCAACATTGGCAATTGCTATCATGTATGCTCCAATATCTCCTTTTACAAACGTTCCAATTTGTCCCAGTATTGTTCCCATTATTAATGTCGAGAAGAGTCCTAATGCCATTCCTCCCAGTCCATCTATAAACAACCTGTTTAAATATTTCTTTATCATTTTCCAGTTCCTTCCTTTTTCACTGTTTATACAGCACTATCTTCGATTATATCAATTATTTTCATATTGTCTATATTTTTAACAAAATCCGCCAAGTGCTTCTCCAATTTTTTCATTGATAACAAGGTCGGCATTGTTGTCCATTGGTGTCACTGATTTGTTTATTACAACCAGATGATTACCTCTAAAATACCTGACAAGTCCTGCTGCCGGATATACAGCAAGTGATGTTCCGCCAATTATAAGCACCTCTGCCTCACTGATATATTTCACAGCTGATTCCATGACCTGGTCATCAAGCCCTTCTTCATACAGAACTACATCCGGCTTGATGGTGCCTCCACAGCTGCATTTTGGAACTCCTTCTGTATTCATTATATAGTCCAGATTATAGAATTTGTGACAATGTGTACAGTAGTTTCTGTGTACCGAGCCGTGTAATTCTAATACATTTTTGCTGCCCGCCGCCTGATGAAGCCCATCTATGTTCTGCGTTACTATCGCTTTTAGCTTACCCATTTTTTCAAGGTTCGCCAGTGCCTTGTGGGCCTTGTTTGGCTGTGCCTCCCTAAACACCATTTTATCCCGATAAAATTCATAGAATTCTTCTGTTCGTCTCATATAAAATGTATGGCTTAGTATCTGCTCCGGTGGATATGCATATTTCTGATTATATAGTCCGTCAACGCTTCTAAAATCAGGAATATTACTTTCTGTACTCACACCCGCTCCGCCAAAAAATACTATGTTATCGCTGTTGTTTATTATATCTGTTAACTGCTCTATTTCTCTACTCATATTCGCATATCTCCGTTTCTTTTTTTGATGTTATTATAGCACATATTTTTTTTGGTGTATTGTAAATTGCATTTATATTTGCTATAGTAGCTTATATGTTTGAGAGGGGGTATTTGACTGTGAATTATGAGCGTATCACTGCATCCAGCGAGAATCCTTATTATGATTATTCCAGCTATATGCAGAAGTGCAATATGATGAGCGATGATTATTTCAACGCAGCTGTTCAGGAAGAATTTAAGATTAAGCATGATTACTATGTTTCCACTCTTCAGCTTGAGTTTCTGAAATGGGAGTATGAGCACCGCAAATATTATCTTCCCTCTTTTAGGGAGCGTCTTAAGGCTCTTCGGTTGGAAATGATTATCCACGTTTCCGTGGCCGTTATCATTTATATCGTATGTTCGCTGATGTTTAGACATATGTTTCCGGGATTTTCAGTAGTGCTGCCGCCACTGTATTATGCATTTTTTATTCTGCCATCTGCTATTAATGCCCTTGCCCGAATAAGAAAATATTGTATGGCTGCCGGCTGCTCTTTTACTAAGTCATTTGCATCCAGGTCAGGCTATGTTTCTCTTTATGACCAGCGTATACGCTATGAATCAGAGCTTATTGCCCTTGAAAATGATATTTTTAATTTACAGAATAAGGTTGAGCGTCTGTATGAGCTTGCGAGACCTTATATAGAGAATATACCTCATTTTATGGAGCTTGAAAACGCTGTTGAAAATGAGCAGTCTAACGAAGAGCTAAGTTATTCAGTTCGAATCAAAATTGAGCAGAATTCTTCGAGACGCAAGGAGCTTAATCAAAAGCTTCGAGTTATGAAGCTTCATTATAAGAAGTTTTGCGAGCTGACTGGCATGTTTACAATTTTAATGATTGTCTCTCTGGTATTTTTTGTATGTGTTTCAATTCCATTTTTTAGCCAGACTATAACTACTCTTATTCTTGTATGCCTTGTTCTGCCTTTTACTATTATAGGTGTGAACCGCATTTTTGACTATTGCAATTCAACCGAGGCTGACCGTATATCCGAGTGCGAAGCTGCGTTGCAGCAGCTTAACAAGCAGCTGGTGGAGCTTAATGCCAAGAGAGAATCACTTGAACAATCTTAATGACAACTGGAGGTTAACACATATGTTCCGATTATGGGGAAAAACATTTAAAGATAATCATATGCTTCGAGATACCGTCTACTGTAATGATGATACTGAGCTTAATCGCACGCGCAAGGTTTTTGATGGTATTGAGCACATCTGTTATGAATTTGACCTGGGCAAGCCTATCTGGCTTGACAGCAACATCGAGGATTTCAAACGTCATTCAAAAACAAGATTTACTCAGGATAGTTTTATTGAACATATTGATTTTGATTTTCTTGAAATACATGTAATTGAGGAAGATTAAGAAACAGTAACAACGCAACCAACTTCGGGCACGAGGTGACATTTTCCTTACGAATTTGTGCACATACTGCGGAGCGTTTGTAATTGATAAGACGGAATTTCCTATGAACATAAAAAGCAATTGAACCTTTAACCGGCTCAATTGCTTTTTATGTTATTGCATCAAGTGCACCTATACGCACCTGTTTGTTCTTATATTTATTAAAGTCTCTTTAATAATTCTTCTCTCTGTGCTTCATAACCTGGTCTTCCAAGTAATGCAAACATGTTCTTCTTGTAGCTTTCAACACCTGGCTGATCAAATGGATTAACTCCTGAGATATATCCACTTACACCACATGCAAATTCGAAGAAATAGAATAACTGTCCTAAATAAAACTCGTCCTGCTCTGGAACTGTTACCATAAGGTTAGGTACGTTACCATCTGTATGGGCTAATATTGTTCCATTCATTGCGCTCTTATTGATGAAGTCAACACTCTTACCTGCTAAATAGTTAAGTCCGTCAAGATCTACGTCTTCCTCTTCGATAACTAATTCACACTTAGGTGTTAATACATTGATTACTGTCTCAAACATAATTCTTGAACCGTCCTGAATGAACTGTCCCATTGAATGTAAGTCTGTTGTAAGGTCAACTGATGCTGGGAAGATACCCTTCTGGTCTTTTCCTTCGCTCTCACCGTATAACTGCTTCCACCATTCTGATACATAATGTACGCTTGGCTCATAGTTAGCAAGAATTTCAACTGATTTACCTTTTCTATGAAGAATATTTCTAATTGCTGCATACTGAAGTGCATCGTTCTCTGCATAAGGTGTATTGAGAGCTAACTC
>CAZBKO010000054.1:0-3666 GCA_964492545.1 uncultured Lachnospiraceae bacterium | reverse complement strand
AGCTAACTCTCTTCCTGATGCTGCACCTTCCATTAACTTATCGATATCTGCACCGCTTACTGCGATTGGAAGAAGACCAACTGCTGTGAGAACTGAGAAACGTCCTCCAACATCATCAGGTACTACAAATGTTTCGTATCCTTCTTCGTCTGCAAGGTTCTTAAGTGATCCCTTAGCTTTATCAGTTGTTGCATATATTCTCTTAGCTGCTTCTTCTTTGCCATATTTTTCAATAAGCATCTTCTTAAATACTCTGAATGCTATAGCTGGCTCTGTTGTTGTTCCTGACTTTGAAATCATGTTAATTGAGAAATCTCTGTCTCCAACAACCTGCATTAAATGCTTAACGTATGTGCTGCTGATGTTATTACCAACATAATAGATTTCTGGTGCTTTTCTGTCTTCCTTAGTAATGTTGTTATAAAAACTATTTCTAAGGAATTCAATTGCAGCTCTTGCTCCAAGATATGAACCACCAATACCAATTACAAGTAATACATCTGAATCGCCCTGAATCTTCTTAGCTGCTGCCTTGATTCTTGCGAACTCTTCTTTATCATAATCAACAGGAAGATCAATCCATCCAAGGAAATCATTTCCTGCGCCTGTCTTTGCTAGTAATGTGTCTTTCGCTGTCTTTACTGTGCTTTCCATATAAGCAACTTCTGTATCTGATACAAATCCTGTTGCTTTTGAATAATCAAATGATACTTTTGCCATCTCTGTAACACGCTCCTTTTAATTTTTCTTAACCATTATATTACCTTTACCTAGTATTTGCAAGCATTTATTCAGCAAAGAACTCCCTAAGCACTTCCTCGATTATCTTATTGTCACTCCACTCTCGTTCTTTGTACACATCAATGTCTGATGCCTCATCAGTTTCTTCACCTATAACTACCTTTACATTTGGCATTTCGCTTACTTCTCCGCGCTCTTTTTCCTCTGCCTCGCAGGCATACCTTTCATCCTCGGCTATCAATCTGTTTCTCAAATAATTATCAAGATAATCTGTTATGTTCACGATTGCCTGTTCGCTGACCCAATCCACCGCAAACAGACTTTCCATTATATTTAACGACACCCACATAAATGCACTTCCCACACCATAAATCAGAATATTTATGTCACGAATATCGCTTCCACTGTACAACTCATATGCGGTCACATACATTCCTATATACAGTACAAGCCACCTTAATGTTATGCCGACATATCTCAGTCTTCTCACATTAATACCACAGCATTTTCTTTTCCATAAATATCTTTCAACAAATGCTTTTGTGTTGTACACATTTTTTTCGAGTCGAAATATATTTTCATATTTCAGCTTAATTTGCTTGAGCACATTATTTCTTGTTTCGCCCATTTTTACAGATTCAGAAGCAATGGCGCCCGCACTGCATCTCCTTATTATCTCAACCATCACTGCCATCGCATACAATGCAATCATTATCCACAAAAATACCCTGTTATTAATATATTTATCCACCTTGATTCTTCCTCCACTCACATATTTCATATCCCGACTGAGGTAAATATTTACTTTATAGTAACATATTTTTATTCAACCGGAGAATATTTCGTTCGTCAAATTCTTTCATAAAATTATAGGTAGATTATATATGCTTTTTCTGCTATAATTCACGCATACATAATATTTATAGAAAGAAGGAACTGCAATGGTATACAAGACTAAAGGTGTCTGTTCACGTGAAATTAATTTTGATGTTGAAAATGACATTATACATAATGTAAAATTTGTCGGCGGGTGCAGTGGTAACACTCAGGGTGTTTCAAGACTTATTGAAGGCATGAACATTCACGAAGCTATTTCTAAAATAGAAGGCATTAATTGCAACGGCCGCGGTACTTCGTGTCCCGACCAGTTATCAAAAGCATTGAATCTGTATTTACAGTCGAATTAATTTGATTAATCATAGAAAGGAAGTATTTTTTATGTCCAAGAAAATTCTATTGACCGGCGGTGGTACTGCAGGCCACGTTACACCTAATATGGCCCTTATTCCAGGTCTTAAGGAATTGGGTTACGAAATTCAATATATGGGTTCTTATGATGGAATCGAGAAGAAACTTATTGAGGAAATGGGAATTCCTTACACAGGTATTTCATCAGGTAAATTAAGACGTTATCTTTCAGCTAAGAACTTTTCAGATCCTTTTAGAGTTCTAAAGGGGTTCCGCGAGGCTAAGGTTTTTATGAAACAATATAGACCTGATGTTGTATTTTCAAAGGGCGGATTTGTTTCTGTTCCCGTTGTATTTGCAGCTAAACATTACAAGATTCCGGTAATTATCCACGAATCTGATATGACTCCCGGTCTAGCCAACAAGCTTGCTATTCCAAAAGCTGTTAAGGTGTGTCACAATTTCCCTGAAACAGCCCAGTATCTTCCAAAGAACAAGTCCGTATATACCGGTTCTCCCATAAGAGGCGAATTACTAACCGGAAACAAGCTTGCCGGACTTGATATGTGTCACTTCACAGCCAACAAGCCTGTAATTATGGTCATCGGTGGAAGTCTTGGTGCAGTCGCTGTTAACAACGCTGTCCGCAGTGCACTCCCTGAACTTCTTAAGAATTTTCAGATTGTTCATCTCTGTGGTAAAGGCAAAGTTGATGCGTCTTTGGAAAACACTCCCGGCTATATACAGTTCGAATACATCAAAGCAGAACTCAAGAATTTGTTTGCTATGGCTGATATAGTTATTTCAAGAGCCGGAGCAAATGCAATCTGTGAGCTTCTTGCTCTTAAGAAACCAAGTATTCTTATTCCACTTTCGGCAAACGCAAGTCGTGGTGACCAGCTTCTTAATGCGGCTTCTTTCAATAAGCAGGGCTTTAGTGAAGTTATTGAGGAGGAGAATCTTACTGATGAGCTTCTCATTAACACTGTTAACAAGGTTTATGAGGAACGTGCATCTTACATTGATGCCATCAATAATGCTCCTAATCAAAATGCAGTAAAAACAATCATCGGTCTTATTGAAGAACAGGCCAATAAATAAGCTTCAAAAGGGAAATGATGCGTGTATCTACACTATTCATTTCCCTTTACTTTGTCCCATCTCCTATTATATCATCGTCTATTATGCCATCGCTTTTCTTATTTCTTCACTCATTTTTGCCAGTTCTTCATTATCGGCATCACCAGGTGTCCACAATTTAATGGCATTATCGCCTTTGTATCTTGGTATTAAATGCATATGAAAATGAAATACGCTCTGTCCTGCACACTCTGCATTATTTTGAATTATGTTAAATCCATCAGCACCAAATGTTTCCGTCATTACTGCTGCCATTTTTTTTGCAAGAACAAATACCTTTGAAGCAGTCTCATCTGACAGAGAATAAATATCTGCATAGTGCTCCTTTGGTAAAATAAGCGCATGTCCTTTAGTTGCCGGGCTTGCATCGAATATTACCCTAAACATATCATCCTCATACAAAGTATTTGTAGGAATATCTCCATTTGCTAATTTACAAAAAATACAATTATTGTCTTTCATTATTTTTCCACCTTCCTAATAATTTTTATGTTTGTCGAATTTTGTATACTCTTTTTGTTTGACTTTTATAATCAAAATAGCTAGGGAAACACTGATTAATTAACACTATTCTCAGCATTTTCCTTTTTTGTCAAG
>CAZBKO010000053.1:0-14996 GCA_964492545.1 uncultured Lachnospiraceae bacterium | reverse complement strand
AAATATCATTTTTGAAAAACAGTTAAAAATTTGCCAACGTTTACTTGACACAAACTGTAATGAATAACAGGGTGGCTTTTTTGTCAAAAAAAGTATATAATTGAAAAATACAATAAGAAAAAAGAGCAGAAAACTATGAGTTCAGAAGTGATTGTAAATACAGAACAGATAGTTAATGTTATAAGCACAACATTAAGTCTTATTGATAAGAGACTTGTAAGACACGGAGAAAGAGTAGCTTATATAGCAGACAGAATATTTGCTCATAGCAGCATTACTAATTTGAACTATGATAAGTTAATGCAGTTATGTGCGTTTCATGATATTGGCGCATACAAGACAGAAGAAATAGATAATATGCTTGTATTTGACAATGAGAATTTGTGGAGCCATTCAGCATATGGTTACATATTTTTAAGAGAAATGACACCACTTAATGAATATGCCGAGGCGATACTTTATCATCACTTGCCATATAATAGATATGGTACAGTTGACAGTAAGTATCTTGATTATTCTGCATATATTTTTCTAGCAGATAGACTTGATATGCTTATTATGGGACGTAAGGAGAAGACAGATATCAGCGTTCTGGTGGATAATAACAGAGGAAGATTTATGCCGGAATTGCTTGAGGCACTTGAGAGAGCAGAAAATGAAGATCATATAGTTGAAGCTATACTTGATGAAAGCTATCGCGAAGAGATGAGAAAAATCATGGAACGTATGAAGATTAGCAGGCAGGAATCAGAAGAGTATTTGAAAATGTTAGTGTATTCCATTGATTTTCGAAGTGAGCATACAGTAACACATACAATTAATACAACAGCAATCAGCATGGAGCTTGCAAGGAGATATGGTTTAGACGACGAAGAGATAAAGAAAATATATTATGGCGCTCTTGTTCATGACCTTGGAAAAATTGCAATACCACTTGATATTCTGGAATTTCCGGGAAAGCTTACAGACGAACAAATGGACGTTATGAGAAAACATGTTAGTTATACGGAAGATATTGTAAATGGGTTAATTAATGATGAGATTATGAAGATAGCAGTCAGACATCACGAGAAATTAGATGGTAAAGGTTATCCTCATGGACTTACGGCAAAGGAGTTGTCCATACCTGAGAGAATAGTTGCAATAGCCGATATTGTCAGTGCGTTAACAAGCAGAAGAAGCTATAAGGACATTTTCCCTAAGGACAAAACAATATCAATATTAACTGATATGAAGGAACGTGGTCAGCTGGATGGAGATATTTGTGATATAGCCATTAACCAATTTGATGAGATAATGGAAGCTACTGATAGAAGCAGGGATCCCGTAATACATATGTATGAGCAGATGTATACTAGCTATACATCTCTTATGAATAAATATAAGTAATGAAAATGGAAGGAAGCAGTTAAGAAAATGAAACAGCAAAAGAAAAATAAGTTGGACAAAGTAAAAGTAGCAGGATTTATTTTACTTGTGGCATGCATAGTTGTATGTGCATTGCTTGGTACAAAGTTAAGCAAACTAGATTCAGATTACACTAATTTAAAGAATGACAATCACAAGAAACAGGATAACATTGAATCCTACAGCAAGGATGCAGATGAGTTATCGTCAGAAAAAGCAAGTCTTGAGGCAAATGTAAGTGAGCTTGAGAGTGCAAGTAAAGATGCGGACGCAGCTAACAAAGATCTTGTTAATCAGATTAATACACTTCAGGGAAACACTGAGCCGGAAGAAACTACAATGTCTGAAAGCCAATACTCAAGCCTCTATCCCGACATGTATGTGAGTGAAGATGACAAGCCTGCAAATGATAAGAAGATTGTGTATTTAACATTTGATGATGGTCCATCAGATTTGACACCACAGTATCTTGATATTTTGAAAGAAAACGGAATTAATGCAACATTTTTTGTAACATATCAGCCAGACCATGAAGATTTGTACAAAAAAGAAGTGGAAGATGGAAATAGAGTTCAGGTACATACAGCATCACATGATTATACGAAGATATATCAGAGTGTAGAAGCATATATGGAAGATTTCGAAAAAATGTATTCATATATTGTAGAGGTAACAGGACAGAAACCGGACTGCTTCAGATTCCCGGGTGGAAGTACTAATAGCTATGGAGCATCGACAACAAAAGCAATTGCAAGAGAAATGTCAAGACGTGGATTTACATTTTTTGATTGGAATGTAAGTGTTGGAGATGGAAATGCTAACGCTACAAGACAGAGTATTATTGAGAAAATTAAGACGGAGTCAGAAGGTAGAAATACCATAGTAATGCTGGCTCATGATAGTGCATCTAAAGGTGAAACTTTAGCAGCTCTTCCTGAAATTATAAAGTATTACAAAGATAATGGCTATGAATTTGGGATAGTTGATGGAACTGTAGACCCATCAGTTGCACAGTATATAGAGTATTAATAATGGTTATTGCAATAGAGAAATCGCATACCCGAATTTCTCTATGCATACCTTCGTAAAAAAATCAGGGAGGTTAATATGAACAAGGATGCAACAAAGTATATGTTTGCCGAGTCGGTAAAGAAATGCATGAAGACGATGTCGGTAGAGAAAATGACTGTTACTAACATAGTTGAAGGGAGCGGCCTTAGCAGACAGACGTTTTATAGAAATTTTCAGGACAAATATGATTTGCTGAACTGGTATTTTGACAGATTGGTAGAGCAGGCTTTTGAAATGATTGGAACTAAGACAGATATTTATGGATGTCTTGTCAAAAAACTCAATTTTATCAAGGACGAAAAGGTGTTCTTTAGTGCAGCATTTAAGTCAGATGGATATAATTCGTTAAAAGAGCATGATTTTAGGCTGATACTTGATTTCTACAAAAAGCTCATAAGTGAAAATGGAAATTGCAATGTGGATGTAGAAACAGAAATGCTGTTAGAGATGTATTGCCAGTCATCTGTGTATATAACAACTAACTGGATAATAAAAGGGATGAAGAATTCTTCAGAAGAAATGTCACAGATTATGGTAGATGCAATACCACCAAAGCTTGGTGAAGTGTTTAGAAAATGTAATCTTATAGGATAAAATCTATGTTTTTAAAGCGTTACCTTGTATATATTGTTAGAGAACTTTGTGTAATAAATGGTATTTAATTAATGCCATTGGGAAGAATATTAGTATAGTGTGTAGCTAGAAAGTAGCACAACTATTCTTTAAGAGTGCAATATATGCACTTTGATATTGACAAAAGTGCAAAAAATGCATTAATATATATATGGAGGTGCAAAATGAGAAAACTTAAAGATATTCGCTTAGAGAAAAAAATGACACAACAGCAAGTATCGGAATTAGTAGGTATTTCGTTGCGCTCATATAAATCATATGAAAATGAAAAAGAAAAAGAGGGAACAATAAAATATAAATATATTATGGAAAAGCTTTGCCAGATAAATCCAATAGATGAGGAACATGGGATACTTGATCTGGATGATATTGAGAAGAAGTGCACAGAAGTTCTAAAAAAGTATAATGTAAGTTTTTGTTATTTATTTGGATCGTATGCAAAGGATATAGCAAAGGAAACTAGTGATGTTGATTTGTTAATATCATCAGAGGTGACTGGACTTAAATTTTTTGGAATGGTTGAAGAAATTAGAACATCTCTTCATAAAAAAGTAGACGTACTTGATATAAAACAACTTAAAGATAATTTCGAATTGACACAGGAAATACTAAAGGATGGAATTAAGATATATGGAAAACGTAAAAAATGATCAATACTATATCCAAAGAATCAAGCAAGATTCTGAGTTTATAGTAGTACATATGGCAAATGTAGATATAGAGGAATTGAGTAAAAATGATATTTTATTGGATTCCATGTTATTTAGAATGATTCAGATATCTGAGAATGCAAAAAAAATGACAGAGGAGTATAAGAATAATTATCCTAATATTCCTGACTTATTAGAAAAATTTGAAGCTTGTAGATAATGAAATATTTACCGAGAGTAATTACTAATTAGTAATTACTCTCGATTTTTTTTGCCAATTAGCATACAACAATAATCCCAAAGATTCTTAAATTATTTCTTGACATATTATATCGTAAGCTGTATTATAACTGTATCAACTGTACCACATGAAGTGATACAGTTGATACAGACAAGGAGGTGAATCCGTGGTTAATATTGATCCAAGAAACAACAAGCCAATATATGAGCAGATAATAGAACAGATTAAGTATAGTGTAATCAAAGGGTATCTGCAACCAGGCGATTCAATGCCATCAGTGCGCAAGATGGCACTAGAATTAAGTGTAACGCCGGGAACGGTAGCGAAAGCATATCAGGAACTTGAGAGACAGAAAGTAATTGAAACAATACGAGGCAAAGGAGCCTTTATAGCGGAGGGAACAGAAATGAAGCCAGATGCAGAGAAGTTAGAAAGAATAAGAGAGAATATTCGTTCACAGATTGTAGAACTCAGATATATGGGAGTAGATAAGAGCGAAGTTAAGAAGATGATTGATGAGTTATATAGCAAATAATTAGTATGGAGGTAGTTATGGATAAGATGATTCAGATTAAGAATATAAGCAAATCCTATGATTCCTTTAGGGCAGTACAGGATGTTACCATCGAAGTGGATAAGGGAACAATTCATGGAATAATAGGTGAAAATGGTTCAGGAAAGACAACAATAATTAAATGTCTAACTGGAATTTATAAAGCTGATGAAGGAGAAATATTAGTTGACGGACAGCCGGTATTTGAAAATGTTGAAACCAAGAAAAAGATTGGCTATGTTGCAGACAGCAACCAATACTTTTCAAGTTATAGATTAAGTGAATTAGTTAAATTTTATCAGGATATATATGACACATTTAGTATTCAGAAATTTAGAAAACTCAATAACATATTTAATGTGCCGGAGAAAAAACGAATATCACAGATGTCAAAAGGGCAGCAGATGAGAGCTGCATTTATGTTAAACATAGCTGTAGAACCACAAGTACTTGTGCTTGATGAGCCAACCAGTGGACTTGACGTAATCGCTAAGAAAGAGCTTCTTGATGTGCTTGTAAGCGAAGTGGATAACAGAGAAATGACGGTTGTTATTTCATCACACCATTTATCAGAGTTGGAGAAGATATGTGATACCATGACAGTCATAAGCCATGGAAAAACACAGGTGCAGGATGAAATTATAAACCTTAAGAAAAATATTTGCAAATTACAAATGGTATTTAAGGATGGTGCACCGGAAGGCTTTTATAAGAGACCGGAAATACTGGAGATTAGCAACATCGGTAAGATTTATACAGTTGTCAGTCAGGAAGATACAGATAATGTAATTGAAAAATATACAGAATTGGGCGCAGCATTTGTTGAGGAGTTAGAAGTCAGCCTGGAAGAATTTTTTATTTATTCTCAAAAGAAAGGGTGATTATATGGTTAGCAAAGGAATACTAAGAAGTCTGTATAAAAGATATGGATTTGTAATACTTGTGATGATGATTATTTCTTCTTTTGTAGTGCTGTCAGATGAAACCTTTACATACAAAAGAATTACATTTACACAGGATGAAATACAGAAGGTAAAAGAAGTATATAAGGGCGAGCTTGCAAATATTTATCATGATAAGAACAATTATGATGAGTATGGAGAATTAAATATAATAGATGAACCTACTTACATGGATGGTATGGTAAATGTATTTCCGGATAAAGAATTTCATTATGATGTATTTGCGCAGCAGCTTGTGGTGAATACAAAGGATGGAAGAAGCTTTTCAGTTGATTTTGAAAGACTAGTGAAATATGATTTTGATTTGAACCAAATCAGTATATCAGGAAATATGATAGGTGAATACAATGATGTTTCATCTGCGATACAGAATAATATACATCTTTTAGTGTTAGTGATGACAATTATTCTAGCTATTTATGTTTTTTCGGGACTTCGAAAGAAAAATGAAAGTCATATGTTCGGAAGCATGCCTGTAAGCAGAAAACAGATAATAATGTCAATATATGTATTTATACAAAGTGCATTGTTATGTATAACATCAGCAGCCGGGTTAATGGCATTAATACAGAGTACACATACAAGTGAAAGCCAGACACAGATGATACTTGCATTGATAAATGGATATATTTTTAATGTTATGATAAGTACACTTTTTATGCTTATTCTTTCAATGGTAATTATCCCACTGTTCGCTGTGATAGTATTTGTTGGTGGATATGTGGCTGCGGAGGTATTGGGGACGATAATATCCACATCGGTTTTTGCTATGTTTGGTGTTACTGTACCGGAATTTAGAATGATTATAACAAACATGGTTGTGCTGATGGAGAACCTTTATGCAAAACTGAGTGCGGACATGACCTATGCAAAATATTTACAATGGTCAGGGATTTGCATAGCAGCATGTCTGGCATTGACAATAGCAATGTGTATGCTGATGATTAATATATTTAGGAAAAATGATTTAAGTAGAAACCTAGCGGTACTTTATTTTGAAATAAGTAATAAAACCATTTACTTTAAAAATATTGTACTTGGAATTGCTTTATTTATGATTACTGGAACAACAATACTATATATAGACAATGGAAATATATCCATGAAATCAATTGGAGAGGTGTTGTCACATCATTCATTTGCTGATGAGTATTCAGAATTATACAGTATGAGTATGCCGTATATGGTGGAACGTCATATTTTACTTGGAATAGGATTGATACTTATGGGCGCTGGAGTGGGATTTATGTATAGCAAATATAGAATAAGCAAGAGGGAGGGAAAGAAGTATGCGTAGCTTTAAAGGCCTATTTGTCCGTGATGTAAGAAATTGCAAAACAATATTGATTATATTTACTGTATTTATGTCGTTGATAATGCTTATGAATTTGCAGCGCGTTACTAATGAACGTGAAAACAGCGATCTTGGAAATCAGGTAGTAGTGGAGAATAATACAGTAGGAATTACAAGCTATGGTAATGGTGAACTGGGTACCGGATTAACAATTCTCGGAACAACAGATGAGTACGCAATGGTTATTGCATTGATTTTTTGTGCTATGGCAGGTATGGTAACAACATATTTGTTCTATGTAGATAAGGAAATGAAATCTGGGGAGTTCATAGCATCATTGCCAATCAAAAAAAGTAAGGTATTTGCATGTAAAATTCTAGCAGGCATGTTGGCTGTGGTAGCACTTGCTGTAGTATATGTAGTAGAATTACTGGCTATTAGAGCTATGAATATAGAGTGGCTGAATGAGAACTACAAAATATATGAAAATTATGCTCTTATTATGAAATCACAGAGCGTATTAAGCGTAATAATGAGTGTCATTCCATATGTTATTCTTGCATTCATTGTCATTGCAATAGTAGCGCTATTCCAGACACTTATAACGAGAGCAGTATTTGCATCAATTATGGCATGCATGTTTTCTGCTGCACCATTTATTATAGTTGAAGGAATCGGCTCGTTATTTGACAAATATTTTTCAGCCACACTAGATACATTTCTTAATATGCCAAGCAAAATGTCAATTGAGGATTATGGTTTTAAATGTGTTGAAAATTATCTTGGAAGCACAGTTGATATAGAAGTATTTCCGGAACACTTTTTTAGAAATGCAGGAATTATGCTGTTATCCGTAGTTGTGATAATAGGTGTGGCTGTATTAATTAATAAGAAGTATGAGCTTTCGATGAAAAGCAAAATTATATGGAGCAGACCAGTTAAGTATGTACTTGAAGTTGTTACAGGAGCAGCTATCAGCATGCAGATTCTGTCGGTAAATAATATAGACACCATGGCAAAGCCGGCAGTTATCGCGATAATGATTCTTATAACTGCGTTAATTGCGATAGTTTTTAATAAGCTTTTGGAAAAAAATGCGAGTTAGGAGGGAAAATGGATGACGAATTGGATGAAAATATCCTTTGTGGGATTGTTGATTTGGATAATATTTGGTATGACAGGATGCTCGGCAGCTATTGTCACAGAAGACAATATTAGCGATAATCTTAGCAAGGGTAAAGAATGGAATATAGTTAAGAATGAACAGTATATTAACAAAATAGCTAAACTTCAGAAATTACTATCAAAATATAGTCCTATAGATGAGTCAGAAGTTATAGACTATCAAGAAAATTATATGACAAAGGAAACCTATTGTGATGCTTTTCAGGTGTATGATATTTATAGTGTGGAGGAGAATCACATAGAGGACTTAGTTTCTAATTTAAAGGAAATGGGATATGACAGAGCTGCCGAATTTATAGTGACTTCATTAAGTGATGAGAAAAATTCAGCAGATGAGACTATGGTAGATGACGGAGTTGAATTTAATGTTTTAAAAGCAAGTGGGAATGATGAAGTAATGATTGTTATGTTTATGACTCAGGCAGTAATGCCAAAGGCCTATCAGAATTTTCTTAATACGTACTGTCAGGAATCATACACTATAGATGGCATTGCATATGGAAGTGAACAGGATTTATTACAATTTACTCAGACACCTACAGTAAGCAAGGGATACAAGAAAGTAAAAGTGATGTTTGATGATGTTGATACCAGCGATATACCAGGTAAGATTGAGGTATATATATCACCTGGGAAGGGTGAATTGTTCTATGAGGCAGCAGATGAAGACTTAATAGGTATGATAACCTATATGGGTGGAAATAGAGAAGCTGTGGAAAAATGTATAGCAGGATTTTCGAAGAGTGATGCAGGAAAAAATGGAGTAATTTCAGGAGAGAATAGCATCGAATGGAAGATGGAAAAAAGAAAGTATGATTATAAATTAACATTTACCAGATAAGAAATGATTACATTGACGTTACAAAAACCTATGTGTATAATATGACTATCAGAATTCGTGAAACAATTTAGATAAACACAAGGGAAGGTGAAAGATACTATGAGTAATGTCGACAAGAACAGAATAGAGTATTTTGACGGCTTGAAGGGACTGATGGCACTGATAGTTGTGCTTCTGCATTATATGCTGGCTTTATTTCCGAAGGGATATGTAGGCTTTGGCAGTGGTGTAGATAGTAATCCTTCAAGTGTTGTTGAAAAAGGAATGCCATGGAGTCTTTTATCCAATTCATCACTTTGCTTATACATATTTTTGGCTTTGATTTCATTCTTTATTGTGTGGGGATACAGACAACATAATAGTCAGATTGAAGTTGTTCAGAAGAAAGCCGTGGGAAGATATTTTCAGTTTATGATACCTGTTTTTGCAGCAACTGTAATGGCATATATTTTTTATGAGATTGGTTTCCTGCAATATGATATGGTGGCTGATATGACAGGGACATCATGGAGCAGAAATTTAGTACCAACGACACATAATCCTTTAAAAATGATATTTTATGGTATTGTAGGAATATATTTTAACAATAAGGTGGAATTTCTTACGGTGTTGTGGTGTATGCATATTATTTTTCTGGGCTCCATGCTTACATATGCTGTGCTGGCCCTGTTTGGTAATAGCAGATATATTTATTTATCATATGTTGTCATGGGAATATTTAGTGTATTTTTTCCACAATACTTTGTTATCACAGCGGGAGCAATAGCAGGAGAATTATATTATAGAAAGGGTAATGCGAATGATGGGGAAGGCTACAGGAATATTTCGTCATTACTTGGTGGACTTTGCATTATAGCGGGAACTGCCATTGGGCTGGTGCCATCAACTCATCTGCCTTTTAATATCACCTTATATATGTCATATGCTGTAGGAGCATTTTTAGTTCTTGTGGGAGTTATGAATTGCCGTATTGTGCAGAGAATACTTTCATTAAGATGGCTTATATTTATGGGAAAACATGGTTTTTCCGTGATTTTGGTACATATATTTGTGCTATATACATTTTCAGCATGGCTATACAGATTTGCCGGTGAATATATAAATAGTCCGAGAAATTTATTTATGTTAACATTTGTGTTGAGTATTCCGGTGATTCAGATTTGTGCTCAGTTATTTATGAAAGTATTTGAGAATCCTTCAAGAAAGATAGCGAAGAAGATAAGCAATATAATATAATTTGCGGAGTGAGAGGTGCATATGAAGAGAATAAGAACGACTCTAAAGAATCAAAAGCTAATATTTCAGATTGGTATACTGCTTGTTATATTGTTTATCGGTGCAACAATAGGAAATGTATTCCTGATATATCGTAACAATATGAACATGTATTTGGACGAGGTGTCCGAGGAAGCGGCAAATATTGGTTCCTACGCCGCAAAATCAATGGAAGATATAGTTGGAATAGAATGGCTCGTTACATATTGGTCTGATAATGCAGAGAAGCTTGATATTATCTATGATTCACCAAAGGATACTAAGAAAAAAGGCAGAGAATTCTGCTTAGATTATCCTCAATATGAGCTTGGTGAGATTACTATGGAAGATATAGATTCTATGGCTGAGGATGCGAAGAAAAGATATAGTGAATATATGTATATGAAGCTGACAGATGATTTCAACAGGATGAAGAGAACATATCATCCTGCATATATTTACTGCTTCTTACCAATATCAGATACGAAGCTGTTGTATTTTATGACAGGTACAGAGGAAGGAGACAGGGAAAAACCAGGCGGAAATGTATACGTAATTGGAACACTTACGGATTATGATGAAGAGACATTTCCTGTGCTTGTGGAGACCTGGGAAAAGGGAGAACTTATAGATAAGCTTGAACAGCCTATCAAAACCGGCAAGTTTAGCGGGTATTATCAAAGATTTATACCGGTTGTGAAGGATGGAAAATGCTTGTGCCTGATTGGTGTTACTCAGGATACTAATACAATTCAAAAAGAAATCAGAAGCAAAATAATGATTGTTGAATTGATTGAAATAGCTGTGTTCATATTGATGGGTATTATTATTTTTTATGTGGTTTCAAAGCTATTTATTAAGCCTATTGCAAAGATTGAGAAAAGTATGAAAGAGTATGAAAAGGATAAGGATGCGAAAAAGGTTGAGGAGAGGCTGAAAACAGAAATATCAAAAAGTGAAATTGGACAGCTGACAAAGGAATTTACTGAATTGACACAGGCTATTGAGAGACATGTGAAGGAAATTGCCCAAATTACATCAGAACAGGAAAAATTAAAGGCAGAACTGTCATTGGCTGCAAGTATTCAGTCAGATATGCTGCCAAAGGATTTCCTTAATTTACCTGAGCTTGAGATTTATGGCAGTATGCAGCCTGCCAAAGAAGTAGGAGGAGATTTCTACGACTTTTTTGAAATTGATAATGATCATATTGCAATTGTAATCGGCGATGTTTCTGGAAAAGGTGTTCCGGCAAGTCTGTTTATGGTCAGATCAATGATGGCAATACGTAATTACACCGTTATGGGAGCAGATGTTGATCAGGTGTTTGCCAAGGTAAATAATGAGCTGTGCAGAGGTAATGAGTCAGAATTATTCACAACATCATGGATGGGCGTCTATGAAATCAGCACGGGAAAACTCGTTTACACAGAGGCAGGGCATGATGATCCGTTCTGCATAAGATGCGATGGAAGAATAGAAAATATATCACCTACTGAGAAGAGTCTGGTTCTTGGTGGATTTGAGGATATGCCTTACACACTATGTGAAACACATTTGACTAAGGGTGAAACTATTCTTCTATATACAGATGGTCTTCCAGAAGCAAATGATGTTAATGGAAACCAGTATGGAATGGATAGAATTGAGGAATCTCTTAGGGAACATAGAACAGAAGCGAATACAGAACTTAAAGAGTTCGTTGAGCTGGTAAAAAAAGATGTATTTAGCTTTGCAAGTGGTGCAGAACAGTTTGATGATTTGACATTGCTTGCACTTACAATAAAATAGTTAGAGTGGTAACAATCGAGTAGGTTTAGGCCTGCTCGATTTTGCGTAAAAAGCATAGTTTGATTACCTAAGATGCGACTAAAAATTCTAGAAATCGACAATGATAAATGTTATAATATAAAATATGTTATGAGATGCATGGAGGTATATATGAGAATTGCAGTCTGTGATGATGACAAGCAGGAAATACTAGATATAACAGGTGCAATTGCACAGTGGGATCCCACAAGAGTTCCCGAGTGTTTTACAACAGGAGAAGAGTTAATTAAGGCAGCTGTGATGACACCGCATTTTTCAATTGTTTTTCTGGATATTTATTTTCCAAAAGATAATGGCATGGATATTGCCAGACAGCTAATGCAGATTTCTCCGGATACGGAGATTGTATTTGTCACAACAAGCAGCGAATTTGCAGTTGATGCATTTTCAATACATGCACTTCATTATCTTATTAAGCCTGTTACGGTTGAGAATGTGCGGGAAGCATTTTACAGGTTAACACAGAGATGTGATATATCCGAGCCGGCTCTATCAATTAGTGTGGGAAGAAGTATCAGAAGAATTTATTTGAAGAATATATGCGTTGTTCAAAGCATTAATCATGCTACAGAGATTTATCTGGCACATGGAGAAAGCGTTAAGGTATGGATTTCTCTTGAGGAGATAAGTGCCGGTCTTGATGAGAGATTCCTTAAGATACAGAGAGGAATCATTGTTAATATGAGTTACATTGAGCAAATGGGCTCGGACTCATGTATATTGAGAGACGGAACTAAGCTGCTGCTAAGCAGAAAGGAAAAGAAAGCAATAAGGGATACATATACAGAGTATGCATTTAGAAATATATCAGGTAATTGATTAAGCGGTTGTGATTGGAGGTGAGTTGGTGGAATTTTATTTAAGACATTGTTTTGGATTTATGTTACAGATAATACCTTGTATTGTACTGTGCTATCTTCCATTTAAGCAGCCTCGGCTTAGATTATCGGGAAGAATTACCGTGATGATTTTAACAATATCAGGCATTATGTTTTCAGCTCTATTTCCACTAACACAGGGCTCTAAATCAATTGATATGTTTGGCTACAATAATATGGTGGCGAATATATACATGAGCGTTGTTATTGTTTTGGTCATTGCATTTTATTTGTACAATGTTACAGAAATAATGATTAAGAAAATTATGGTCATTATTCTTGTTGTGTTTTACGCATCAACTCAATATATGTTTGTTAATATACTCACACCATTTTTATCAAAAAAGGACCAGTTCGAGGTGTATTCGCCTGCATACTTTACACTCTTTTGCATTACAACGGCAGCGCTGTTTCCAATGGCTGTCTATATTATGAGACATTCAGTATATAGGTATGTGAAAGAGATTGATGTTCATAATATGAAATGTCAATTTAGATGGATTGCCAATGTATCAGCATTTAGTATTGTCCTTGTAATAATATATTCATCTATCCCGGAGGACAGTATAGAAGAGAAGTGGGCAGTAATTGGGCCATTATTTATTTTAGTAACAGTAATACTTATTCATTTATACTACACTTTCTTTGAGGAGTCTGTGACAAGAAAGCACGAGGATGAACAAAGAAGATTATTGGAAATATCAAGGGTACAATATCAGAACATCACAAATGAAATTGAAAAGACAAGAAGAATGAGACACGATATGCGCCATCATTTAAGAAATATATATGATATGGCAGGGAATAATCTTAATGAAGAGATTAAGACATACATTAGTGAGTTAATGAAGATATCGGATAATCATATAATGAAGAATTTTTGCGAGAATCAGACAATCAACAGACTTTTACAGTACTATATAGCAGACATAGAAGATGACAGTGTAGAATACTTCATAAATGTCAAGTGCAGGGATGTGGATATTGAAGATACAGATATTACGGTTGTAATTGGAAACATACTTGAAAATGCCATATGTTCCTGCGAAAGATACAGAATTGACCAGCAATCTGATGGAAAACCAAAGCTATATGTGGATATAGGAGTAGTTGGTTCAGCACTTATGATTCAGGTTAAGAACAACTGTCCAAGGGTTCAGCCATCAGGTAAATATAGAATCAATGATGAGTTCGTACCGGCGGCAGCGTTTATAAGCCTAAATAAAAATGGCGGTATGGGATTAAAAAGCATTGAAAACATAGCTGATAAATATGATGGGGAGGCAGTTTTTAAATACGATGAAATGCAGAAAATGTTTATAACTAGGGTAAGATTAAACTTTCATCCAGAAGTATTGTAATAATAACAGGTAGAATATGGATAAAAGGAGGAAGACATGGGAGCAGATTTTGACAAAGATGATGATGAAGAAATGGAGCTTGAAGATTTAGATAATGAATCAGAAGGCGAAGAGAACGAAGCACAGGAGAACGAAGCACAAGAGAACGAAGCATCAGATAATGAAGCATCAGAGCATGAATCAGTACATGATAATCCGGAAGCTGAGACTCAGACAGAAGCGCCACAGGCTGAGGAAGGATGGTTTGCGAACAAGTATAGAAGAGCCAAGGAAGCCGGAGGCAGGTACACTGAACAAGGTAAAGCATTTGCTGATAAAAAGTTTGATTCAGCCCTTACAGGTGCCAATGATTTTTACGACAAACACAAGAATTCAGCTTTTTCCATAATTGACAGCTTTAAGGACATTAAAGATGAGATGAAGGATGCAAGCAAAGGTGCTGATGGTAAGTTTGCAAAGTTCAAGAGTCAGGTTGGTGTGCTGACGAAGCATGCTATGAATTCTAAAATGTACAAATCCATTCAAAACAGTGCAGTTGGAAGGACACTTTCAAAGGGTTCACAGATGATTCGTACAGGAGCTAATGCAGTTAAGAATAGTGCTTTTGGAAAATGGGTAGCCAAGAAGCTTGAATCGGATGGCAAGCCTGGTGTGATGTCTAAATTATGGGGAGGTATCAAATCAGGAGTCGGAAAAGCCTGGGACGGTGTAAAGACAGGAGCCGGAAAGGCCTGGGATTGGGCGAAGAATTCTAAGGCAGGAAAATGGATAGCAGAGAAGCTGCAAATGATACTATAAGGATGTAGGAATTATGGAAAATAAAAATGCCATAAAAC
>CAZBKO010000052.1:0-15148 GCA_964492545.1 uncultured Lachnospiraceae bacterium | reverse complement strand
ACTTAGCATGTCCAATATGAAGATATCCGTTAGGTTCCGGTGGAAATCTTGTCTGAACATGGTCATAATGACCCTCTGCTAAATCTTCATCAATCAACTGTTCTATAAAATTCTTAGATGTTATTTCATTATTCTCAATGTTATCCATAATAATATATGTCGTCCTTTCAAGTTATTGTGATATTATATACCATAAATCATCAAATTGTAAAGAATGAAACAATCAATTCTTCAAGATGTTGCTGATCATATTTACCCATTGTCTCTCTCGCAGAGTGCATAGCAAGCAGCGGTACCCCAACATCCAGTGTTCTTATTGGTACCATCGTATTGGAAATAGCTCCAAGTGTACTGCCTCCTCTCGAATCTGCCTGCTTGGTAAATATCTGAAATGGTATATCATTCTTTCTACAAATTTCCTTTATAATGGAAATAACTTTGCCATCATAGGCATAAGCTCCACCTGTCTTGATTACAAATCCCCTGTTCAATATAACCTTGTTAATTGTATCACTTTTCTCCGGTCTGTTTGGATGCAGTGCATGCGCAACGTCAACTGACAACATATATCCATTCATAAATGCATTAATCATATCATTTCTATCCGCACCTAATCCATTAAACAGCTTTTCAATCATCATACTCATAACCTGTGAGCCGGCACCCTGTTTTGTAGCGCTTCCAATCTCTTCATTATCAAACAGTGCAATCAAATTAATTGCCTCTTTGTTGCTACTGCCAACAATCCCCTTTAAACAGGCATACACGGAAGTTAAGTTGTCAAGTCTTGGTGCCAGATACATATCATTAGCTGCACCAACCACCATAGGAGCATCACAATTATAAACAAATAAATCATAATCTAATATATCATCGGGATTTCTATTAATTGCCTCTGCCAGATATGTGTTAAAGAAATTGCTCTCCGCATTCATCATAATAACAGGCTGCATATCTTTGCCTATTGTAACCTTTGTTCCATTGTTAACATCTCTATTCATATGAATTGCAAGATTTGGAATAATTCCAACTGCGCCGCCAGAATCAAAGGTTATCTCCTCCGGTTCACACTCACTTGCACTTCTTAAATATATTTTACCTGATATTCCAACCGGTCTGTCATACCATGAATTAAGAATCGCACCGCCATACCCTTCTACGTTAAGTGTACCATATCCACTCACGACATTCTCAGGTGAATACTTTATTCTAAAGCCCGGGAAGTCTGTGTGCGCTGCTGCTATATTAATCCTGCCGAATGCACCGGTGGTAAACGCTATCAGGGTTGTGTCATACAAATCAACATAATATCTTCCACCAAGCTCCAAATTCCAAGCTTCACCAGCCTTAAGTTCAACAAATCCTGCATCTCTCAACACAGCCTTAGAAGCTTCCACCGTAAGATGTGCGCATGTTGACCTTTTAATAAATTCATCTAAACTAATCACTTTGCTGCCTCTCTCTACTGCCATACTTCATAGTTACTCTTAGTTGAATTCTTAACCTTGTAAAGAGCATCATCTGCCTTCATAAGAATTCCACTAATATCTTCATAATTAATACAAATATCTGACGCTATACCGATAGAGCATGTAACTCTGTTATTCTCCGGAATATTAACTTCGCCGTCAAATACACGCTTAATATCAGCTTCAAATCCTCTGTTTTGTGATATTTCCCTAAAAATATTCTCTGCAACATTTATTCCATCTGTCACATCCTTATTTGGAAGGACTATAACAAATTCATCTCCACCATATCTGGTAATAATGCTGGTATTTCCGGCAACCTTTTCTAACATTCTTGAAAATGCTATTAATACACTATCTCCAGCCTCATGTCCAAAATGATCATTACAATACTTAAAGTTATCAAGATCCATATACAACATTGTAAGTGTCTGGCTGTATCCCTTTAAAAGTGATTCCAGCTTTTTCTTAAAGCCCTGTCTGTTGAGCAGCCCGGTCAAAAGGTCTGTAACCGAACTCTTCTCTAACTGCAGCTTAATATTCTCACGGGTTATTGCATCAAGAAGCTGTCTGAAGGTTGTTTTGAAAACATTTAATTCTTCTTCATTAAATGCCTCTATTCCCTGTGTAAAATTCTCATGCTTAGTTCTTATGCATATCAAAATACTGGTAAGTCTGTTCTTAATAATGATAGGAATTCCAATTATGGAAAATATTTCATTTTTACCAAAAATATCTGTTAATTCATCATATCGGTCATAATCATTATCAAATCTGCTTACAATTACGCTCTTCTCATACTTATTAAAGTATGAAAGTATTCCCTTTATCTGATTGCCGGAAACCGGGAAATTTCTATCACAATACTTTAGAGATGATATACCATTCTCAATTTCAAGATATATCAGCTTATCTATATTGTAAGTATTCTCCATGGCTGCCATGGCACGTTCAGTCATTAATTCTATTGAATCACTCTCGCTGTTAAGAAGCTCTACCCAGTTCTCAAAAAAAGTCATTGTTTTTTTCTTATCAGCAAGATTAATCTTAAGAGCATGCTTCTCAACCATATCAATAACCTTATTATACTTATCCTTTGTGATAGTATTACCTATCTTATCCATTACATATTCTTTGTCATTTAACCTGGCTTCCAGCTTGGAATACTTTTTGTTTTGTTTGGTTTTGCCAAAGAAGTCAAGTCCCACCTTAACTATTCTTTCACATTCATTCTTCCTGCCAAGAGTTCTGTAAAGCAGCGCACATTCATATACATACATGCCAAATACAAAGAACTGATTAATTGGCTGCATTCTCCAAATTCTTTCCCCTGCCTTAAACATTCGTTCGGCATCATCTAATCTGTTCTCTCTCCTTGCCAGCATACCGCATGCAAGGTAATATAGAAACATATCATCTTCCCACATTGTATAATCCGGTGTATCTGTATCAAGCAAATGCCTTAATACATTAGTCATCTTATCCAAATACAGCTTCGCATCGTACTCTCTCTCCAACTGAATAAATGATACTGTAAGCATCCCATATAGCTTAGATATATTAGCGATTCTTATTCTCTCCTTATGGAGCATCTTCGTAATCTCAATGGTAATCTTGAGGCACTTGATAACCTCTTCATACTCACCTGCTGCCATCGCATTAATTGCCATATTGTATAGTGTTTCACATTCAAGATAAGGTTCTTCTACTCTGGTGAAAATCTCTATAGCCTTCTTAAAGAATGTATTAGCCTGATAAAATTCTTCTCTTACAATGCAATAGTAGCCTGCGCCATTATACAGCTGTGCTTCATCGCACTCTCTGTTGTAATGCTTAAGTATCTTAAGACACTTCTCATAATAGTATTGTGTTGCTTCAAACTTACCTGTTGTACTTGAAATAATTATATTCTTCTGCCATGCGTTAAGCATTGCCTCATCATTTCTCAGTTCATGGGAAATCTCCATTGCCTTTCTAAAATACGGTGATTTCTCACATCCAATATATTCATTATTATCTGTAGTCTCAATATCTACACTGTCAACAAATCCAAAGAAATAAATATACGCAAGATGATTAAGCCATCTGTACTCATAAGCCTTACTCTCAAAATCCGGTGTCAGATTAATATCTTTGTCATGAAGCACCACATCTCTCCAGCCATCGAGCTCAACTATACATCTCAGTACATGTGACTCAAATATCCTCTTGTCGTTATTATCTCTTATGGCAAGCTCATTGCATCTTACAACATTCTTATATGCTGATTCCTTTTGTCCACCATACACCTTAGTCAGTACTAAAAGCTTGTTATATTCATATTGAAGCTCTATCTTTCTTGCATAATAATTGAACTTTCGAAGCTTCTCACACAGCTGAAATGCATTCTTATAGTTAGCACTGTATATGCTTATATATGCGTCTACAATTATAAGATTAACTCTTACATCTTCACTAATAACTGCCTTGTCATCTACATCGTGATAAATTCTAAGCATATCTGCATAATACTCCGCCTGTCCCAAAGCCAGTGATGTCATAAGATTATTAAGTATTATGCTATATCTCTCCGCCATGTCAATACGCGGAGTAAATGTCTTTCTCTCATCATCTGTTAAATCTCTTGACTCAATAATATCCCATTCTGTCACAAGATTAGCCTTGTTAACTGCCTGAATAAGCTTTCTCCAATTATTCTGCATATATTGTGGAACATTATACAGCTCATTAAATCCCGCTATAACAACAAGTTTCTTGCACTTTCCGGAATCAATTATCTCCCATAACAGATTACATATACTCTCAGGAGCAAGATGAATCTTCGAAAGAATAAATATAAGTTCAATTCTGTCGGAAACATAATTAATAACATTAACTACAGAGCGCATAAACTGTCTGCTCTCATACTCGACCTCACTTACAATTATATCTTCTGTTCTATTACATTCACCATTTCTAAAATATCCAGCAATCATATCTATATGTAATGGATAAACATCACATTTTCTAAGGAATTCCTCTTCAGACTCTTCCTTAAAATATTCATAATATATATCTCTTAACCATAAAAGTACAGGCTCACATATATCATACATATAGTTAGCGCTAAATTCATATATCTTAACACAGCTTCCCGGTTCACGCTCAGTAACAATTCTGTTTAATTCTTCATTATCAATGTCAAAGGAATTATAGTATTTCACGAATACTGCTGTCCTTTGTCTGTGATTTCTCGCATACTCCATGCGTTTTATCGTTCCATTGATATACTCCATCAATTTGTAATCCATCGTAAATCACCCTTTCGGCACGAAAAATATCTACTCATAATAATATGAATTATTGTACCATAAAAACATAATAAATACAATTGACAAATAGGCGTTTTGAAGCTATTATTGAACTAATAAAAATCAGAGAAAGAGGTGAACTAAATGGACTCGCAAACCGGTAATGGAGGTAAGCCCCGAGGGAATAATATAAGCATATCGGTTCATGGGTCTGTTTTGTTTGCATATACACTCCTATAGATTGTTGCGGTTTTCTCCGCTTACTTCCACAGAATTCTACTAATTTTATACGAAAGGAGTTTTCATCGTGGAAGATACTATACTCATTATGAAAGACACAATGCTCAGGCTTCTGAGCGAGAAGGAATATTCCAAGATAAGGAATATTTTAGAGGAAATGAATAGTGCAGATATTTCTGCTCTTTTTCAGGATATACCAGCTGACAGACTTCCACTTCTGTTTAGACTGTTACCAAAAGAACTTGCTGCCGATACATTTGTAGAGATGGAGGCAGATGCACAGGCATTATTAATACAGGGCTTTAGTGATAATGAATTAAAGGAGGTCCTTGATGAACTTTATCTTGATGATGCCGTAGATATTGTTGAAGAGATGCCCGCTAATGTTGTTAAGCGTATTCTTCTCAACACAGATCCAAACACTCGTAAGATGATTAACGAAATTCTTAAGTACCCTGACGACAGCGCCGGAAGTCTTATGACCATCGAATATGTTAGTCTTAGAAGGCATATGACTGTTGAGGAGGCTATTAAGCGTATAAGGCGCACAGGAATTGACAAGGAGACTATATATACCTGTTATGTAACTGAGGATAATCGTAAGCTTATCGGTATAGTCACAGTTAAATCTCTTCTCCTGGCAGACGAAGCTCTGACAATGGAAGATATAATGGAGACAAATATTATCTCCGTAAGCACTACAGAGGATAAGGAAGAGGTTGCCAACAAGTTCAACAAATATGACTTAATGGCGATTCCTGTTGTAGATGATGAGAACAGACTTGTGGGTATTGTAACATTTGATGATGCCATTGATGTAATGCAGGATGAAGCTACAGAGGATATGGAAAAGATGGCTGCTATGCTCCCATCAGATAAGCCTTATCTTAAGACAAGTGTGTTTGAAACCTGGAAGGCAAGAATACCATGGCTGCTGCTTTTGATGGTATCTGCAACATTTACAGGACGAATAATAGCATCATTTGAGGATGCGCTTGCTGCTCAGATTATACTCACCTCGTATATTCCAATGCTTATGGATACAGGTGGTAACTCAGGCGGACAGGCATCTGTCACAATTATTCGTGCTTTGTCCCTTGGCGATATTGAATTCAAAGATATTTTTAGAATATTATGGAAGGAAATGCGTGTTGCCGTGTTATGTGGCATAACTCTTGCCGTTTGTAATTTTGCAAAAATTATTTTATTTGATGGTGTTTCTTTCCCTGTTGCACTTGTTATTTGTATAACACTTGTAGCTACGGTATTTATAGCAAAAATGATAGGCTGTACATTGCCTATATTTGCACAGAAATTTGGATTTGACCCGGCAGTTATGGCCAGTCCATTTATAACAACTATCGTTGATGCAGTTTCACTGCTGATTTACTTTAGAGTTGCCTCTGTAATGTTAGGCATTTAGACACGAAAGGATAAGTATAAATATGAATGTTAATAAGTTGATTAATTTGCTGCGAGATCATAAGGTCTATATACAGACTCACAATTTTCCGGATCCTGATGCACTGGCCAGTGCCTATGGACTGCAAAGGTTTCTAGAGGCCTTTAATATTGAATCTACAATATGCTATGATGGAAAAATTGAAAAAGTCAGTACTAAAAGAATGCTTAGTGTGTTTGGAATAAATGCATATCTCAAGGATGAGCTTATTGACATGAAAGAAAATGATTATATTGTAACAATTGATGGTCAAAAGCAAAATGCGAATTTCACAGATTTAATTGGTGACGAGGTTGCATGCATCGACCATCATCCAACCTATATTTCCTGTGATTACCAATATGAAGACATACGTATTACAGGCTCATGTTCAACGATTATTGCACAGTATTTCAAGGAATCTGATGTTCCTATTGACAAAAACACTGCCACACTTTTACTATATGGTCTTAAGATGGATACAGCTTCATTTGACCGTGGTGTCACAGATTTGGACATCGACATGTTCAAATACCTGCACGGAATCGCAGATAATTCAATACTTCATTCCATGTACAGCAACGTTATGGAGCTCAATGATTTAAAGGCTTATGGTGCTGCAATCGAAACCATGAAGGTTTTTGATTATTTTGGATTTGTATATATTCCCTTTGATTGTAATGATGCTCTTATTGCTATGATTTCAGATTTCATTTTGGCACTGGATGTGGTTGAAATTTCAGTTGTATATGCAATTCGCGATGGAGGACTTAAATTCTCAGTCAGAAGTGAACGTACACCAATACATGCCGGCACTCTTATTGCTGAGGCTCTAAAGAATTACGGAAGCGGCGGTGGCCATGCAACCATGAGCGGTGGTGTTATTCCTGCTGAGAATATGGGCAGACTTGGTAGATATAAGGACTTGCTAATTCAGAACTTATTTATAAATGAAGCACAAAAAATGGAACAGTCAAATTAAGGCTGTTCCATTTTCTCTGTCCTGACAATAATATATATAATTCCACACGCACCTAATAATATAGGATAAAACAAATACGGCATAATCTCCACCGGACTTAATTTCATATTGACTGCTGCCGCTCCTGCGCTTGCATACAACAGCTGTGCTCCATATGGATTGATTCCCTGACAAACCGATGTAAAAATATCAAGTATTGCCGCCGATCTTCTGGGCTTAATATCATATTCATCTGCAATATCCTTTGTAATTGGTCCAGCCATAACTATTGCTACAGTATTATTTGCCGTCGATGCATCCACAAGCACACTTAAGATGGCGATACCAAATTGAGCGCCTTTTCTTCCCTTTACAAGCTTTCTAATATGGTAAAGTATATAATCCATTCCACCATTATTTTGAACAATTCCAATAATACCTGCAACTATTATGGAAATGGCAACAATATCATACATATTAGTAATTCCACTTCCCATTGCTTCTACAATGCCTAGCACATTAACACTTCCGCTGCACAATCCAACGAAAGCTGATAAAATTGTACCTGCCATTAATACAATGAATACATTAACTCCGACTACTGCTGCTACAAGCACAGCAATATATGGAAGTATCTGAAATACATTGTAATCAAGCTTTCCAGTCAGCTCATATTGTGAATTCCATCCCATTATTAAGAATATAATCATTGTAATTATTGCTGCCGGTATAGCTACATAAATATTTTCTTTGAATTTGTCCTTCATTCTTGCGCCTTGAGTCCTGGCTGCAGCAATTGTTGTATCGGATATCATTGACAGATTATCCCCAAACATAGCCCCACACACCGCTGCGCCAACACATAATGCTCCGGATATCCCTGTCTTCTCACTAATTCCCACTGCTATTGGTGTAAGTGCTGCGATTGTTCCAACTGATGTTCCCATTGCCATTGATATGAAGCAGGCTATTAAAAACAGCGATTTGAAATAACACGATTCATCTTCACATAGTCGCCGTAAACGTTATTGTGAACTATGTTAGTTATAACAATAAACTTTTGTTTTCTGCTCTCGAATACCTGTGCAAATATTTTCTTTATCTCATCTATAACAGAAGATATGGCAAATTTTTTATCACATATATCGTTGCTTCCACTTTCAATTTTTGACATATCAAGTACATCATTAATAATGTTTATCAGATTCTTTGAAGATGCCTCAATAATCGATAAGCTATTACTAACCTTCTGGGAATCATTAATGTCAAGTCTCGCTAACTCAGTCATACCAAGTATTGCATTTAATGGTGTTCTTATATCGTGGGACATATTTGACAGGAAATTACTCTTGGCCACATGCCCCTGTTCTGCCAATTCAAGGGTCTGCAAAAGTACCTGTCTTTGTTCGCGCTCTTTCATTACAATCTGTGTAATGTTTGTGCTGACGAAGAAAATATCCCTGTTTTTCTCATCTATGTATGAAAATGTCCCCTTCTTATACATCACCTTATCATCATCGGAACGCATTGTATAATACACTATGTAATATTCTTTTTCTTTAAGTTTTTCACACACATGCTCTATCTTTATTTTTTGCACTATATCATCAACATTTTCATCGGCACATTTTTGTCTGAAATAATTTTCGATTTTTATATCTGCATTCTCAATCTCATATATTTTTGTATCAAAGCCTTTTCCCTCCATCATAAACATTTTGGCACAATTTCTTTTACCGTTTATATACATAATACAGTCATTTTCTTTGGTGATAATTTTTTCCATTATAGATTTTATAATTATCTCTTCATCAATATCATAGGCGTATATGAAGGCAATTATATCTCCTGTTGACGGCTCACTAACCATCTTAATACATGTTTTTATCCATCTGTATGCATTATCTCCAATATTTCTCCTGTACTTAATTTCCAGCTCTGTTCTTCCCTTTTCATACTCACAAATCAAATATCTTTTATCGAATATTTTTATTATTCTATCTTTATTTTCATGATTTTCAACTGTGTACAGCACCTCGTCAACTAATTCTTTTGTGCTTATAAAGTGCTCATGCTTTTTTGTATAAATATTATTAGATTTACATATTTCAATTATATCCTTTGTTAAATTCACTCTGTAAGAGGTTATTGTATTATAGGCAACAAGCGAATCATATTCTTCAACTTCACGAAATCTTTCTTCTATTTTGATATTACGTTTCATCTCATCAGTTACATCATTAAATACTGCATATACATCTATATTATGGCTATCTATTCTCTGACCTACAGCTCTTATCATAACCCATCTGAGCTCTCCATTTTTTGTGACAATTCTGTAGGTATGCTCCAATTGCTCCTTGCTGCTTATGGCTTTTTTATATTTCCTGATAAATTCTGCTTTATCCGCTTCATAAATACAAAACATAGGATCTTCTGCATATTTATTCATTATTTCATCAACTGGATATCCTGTGATTTTTTCGTAATTTTTGTTCACAGCTATGGTTATCAAATCAAATGTATTTTTTATTCTGTACATACATATTCCACTGGGAACATTATCAATTATTTTTTGCATTCTCTTGAGGGCTGTTAATTTTTCTGTCTCATCAATAATAAATTCAACATGTGCCTTTGTGCCGTACCAGTCAATGATTTTTCCTTTTATTACATAATATTTATTTCCATTTTTTGTGCTGTGTTGTCTTTTAGTATAATAATCCTCACTAAGAGAATTAACCCGGCAGAAGCTGCATGGCCTATCATAGTTCAGGAAATATTCATAGCATTTTTTTCCTCTGTAGTCTTCCTCATTCCTGTCTGATAACTCTCTTGCTTTCTGATTCATATAAAGTAATAAATATGTATCTTTGTCGCATACATATACAGCATCTGACGCCTCATCCATTATTCTATCCAGCATATACCCCTCCGTATATTCATTTGTCCCACTAATTTCTACTACAACAAATTATATATCTCTTACTTTTACACCGCAATAAAATTTTGACGACAACTTACGACACATTTTGCTTTCAATTTTCTAAAAAAAAGAATCCCGACATAATCAGGATTCTTCCTTACTGCTGTATATTCTTTTCAACTGAGATAAAATTAGTAATTCTCTGCCTTTACCTGGAAGTATGACTGTGGGTGTGCACATACAGGACATACCTCTGGAGCTTTCTTACCAATAACAACATGTCCACAGTTAGAACACTGCCAAATTACATCGCCATCCTTAGAAAATACTAAGTCTCCTTCAACGTTAGCTAACAGCTTTCTGTATCTTTCTTCATGCTCTTTCTCGATCTTACCAACCATCTCGAATAAATATGCAATCTTATCAAAGCCTTCTTCTTTGGCTTCCTTTGCAAATGTATCATACATATCTGTCCATTCGTAATTCTCACCATCTGCTGCATCATTAAGATTAGTAATTGTATCTGGCATGCCATCATGTAATAACTTAAACCATATCTTAGCATGCTCTTTCTCATTAGCTGCTGTTTCCTCAAATATACTTGCTATCTGTACATATCCATCCTTCTTAGCCTTAGATGCATAGTAAGTGTACTTGTTTCTTGCCATTGATTCTCCAGCAAATGCTGCCTGTAAATTTGCCTCTGTCTTTGATCCTTTTAATTCCATATAAACCTTCTTTCCGACTTGCGTCTATAAAATTAGTAATCGTTACTATTATTATAGCACTATAATTTATTAAGTCAATCTTTTTATTTTTTGTTGACAACAAGTCTTTATTGTGCTATTGTTTAGAAAAATAAACGAAAGGAGATTTGCACTATGATAATTACAAGAGAGGTTCTTAACGTATAACTGAATATTTGGAATGCGAATATCGGCATTTATGTCTTTATTTGTGTACCGCATTTTATAACCTTTTGTTAGTGACTGAATTTTAGCTATTTTTATAGATAACATATATCACATCCGATTGGGTGTGTTTTTTTTTGCCGCAAATACAATTCAAAGGTTGGTTTGCGGTATTATTTTATCCATTTTTCAGTATACGTAACATCACATGATATTTTAACTTGAAAGGAAGATATAAAAAAATAGATACATTAATTAGTTATGGATACACTCCTATTCTTGACACTCAGCGATTCACCCCTGCAAGAATAACAGCTGTACATCGTGGGAGATATGAAATGGTATATGATGGTGGTAATATCTTTGGAAAGCTCAAGACTTCAGTCTACTATAATGCTGACGATTATTGTGATTTTCCAACAGTCGGTGATTATGTACTCGTACAGCTTAATGAACTGGGCGACAGTCTTATTGTAAAAACGCTGGAGCGTTCAACTGTCTTTATCAGAAAGGACCCGGCCTCAAAGCTTCACAAATCAGCACAGAGTGACTCTTCGCAGGCAGTTGCAGCCAATTTTGATTATGTATTTATCGTCAGTTCTCTCAACAAAGATTTCAACATCGGAAGAATTGAACGATACCTTACTCTGACCTTACAAAGTGGTGCTATCCCGGTAATTATACTTACAAAATCAGACCTGGTAGATTCATATGATGCGCAGATAAGCGAAATCAGAGAGATCAGCCCTTCTACTGATATTGTAGCTGTAAGTTCAGTGACCGGAGATGGGCTTGAGCAATTGTCCTTCTACCTAAAGCCAAGAAAAACCATAGTATTTTTAGGCTCATCCGGTGTAGGTAAGTCAAGCCTTGTAAATGCTCTTTCCGGCAACGAACTAATGAAAGTAAATGATATTCGAGAAGATGACTCAAAAGGACGACATACCACCACATACAGACAGCTTATTAAATTGGACTGCGGTGCTGTTATTATAGATACCCCCGGTATGCGTGAGCTTGGAATGTGGGATGTTAGTTCAGGACTTGATGATGCTTTTGCAGATGTAACATCATATTTTGGTAAATGCAGGTTTAGCAATTGCACTCATACAAATGAACCAGGATGCGCTGTGCTAGAAGCATTGGCTAATGGTGAATTATCCAGTGATCGCCTTGATGCTTACAATGCTCTTATGAATGAAGCTACCATAACCAAAACAAAATTGGAGCGCAGACTTGAAGGAAAAGAATTTGGAAGAATAATGCACAAACATAGAAAGGAACATAAAAAAAGATGATTGAAGTAAATAATTTAGTTAAAGAATTTAAAAAGCCTATTCGTGGCGAAGGAATTAAAGGTATGGTCAAAACTTTATTTTCTACAAAATATGAGCTTAAGACAGCTGTTGACCATATTGATTTTAACATTCAGGAGGGAGAAATTGTTGGATACATAGGTTCAAACGGAGCAGGAAAATCCACCACAATCAAGATGATGTGTGGCATTCTCACCCCAACAAGCGGCAATGTAAAGATTGATGGCTTAGAGCCTTATAAAAAGCGTAAACAGGTTGCTCAAAATATAGGTGTTGTATTTGGGCAGAAAACACAGCTTTGGTGGGATATCCAGCTAATAGAATCCTATAAAGTGCTCAAAGAAATATATGAAATTTCAGATGAGGATTACGAGGAGTGCATGAAATTTCTAGACGAAGTACTTGGTCTTAGTGAATTCCTAAAGCAGCCGGTTAGAACACTCTCTTTAGGTCAGAGAATGCGAGCTGATTTAGCCGCTTCCCTGCTCCACAATCCAAAGGTTCTATTCTTAGACGAACCAACAATTGGTCTCGATGTTCTTGTAAAAGAAAAAATAAGAACTGCAATTAAAGAAATGAACAGAAAATACAACACTACAGTAATATTAACAACACATGACATGTCGGATACTGGTATGTGCGAAACGGGGTAATTGACCGTTTTCTCATAAGACCTGTTAATTCACTTTTTCAGGTTATAGCTGAGGTATTTCAGCCGGAAGCCATCGGCGAAGCATTGGTAGGAATTGCGCTGTTTGTATACTGCGGAACAAAGGTTTCTATACGCTGGTCATTTACAAATGTGCTATTGCTTATAATTGCCTCAATATTTGGTGCAGTAATATTTACTGCTATCAAATTAATCACCTGCTCCGTAGCATTTTGGACCAAACGAAGTGGTCAATTAATGTCCACAGCATACAATTTTGCAGATTTTGCAAAATATCCTATTAAAATATATCATCCAATTATTAAATTCATAATGACCTTCATACTTCCTTTCGGTCTTGTTATATCCATCCCTATAGAGGTGGTACAAGGGAGGTTATAATAGTCTTGCAATTTCAGGTGCAATCATACTGATTGCTACCATACTAACAGCTATTGGCTGCTACATATATACATGCGGATTAAAAAGATACGAAAGTTCCGGCAGCTGATTTGCCCGGAGTAAGTTACTGGCAATCAAAAAATGGGCGTCACACCAATTGGTGCTGCCCATTTTTTAATTAATAATATTATTTTTAAACAGCCAAATCTACATGCTGTATTGTGCCAGATTCGCCATTTTCCTTCAGGAACACGCCTGTTCTCCTGATAATTCCATTGGTATTATTACTTGTTGCATTATTACTGCTAAATTCTGTTGATACACTTCCAAGAAAAATAGCTCCCACACCAGCTCTTTTAAGGCTTATAAGTTCATCATTTCCAAACTCATCCTTTGTCCATATCTTAAGCTTGTCAAAGATGTCATCTGCCTCATCAATCCAGCCGTTGCCATCTCTATCGTATTCAGCCAATTCCTTAAATCCATTGCCAGACTTAGTTCCAAAAAGCTCACTTCCATTGTTGATTTTGCCATCACCGTTCTTGTCATATGCCAAAAAGCCGCTTCCGTTCTGTGCAAATGAAATGTTATCCATTGTACCATCATTATCAATATCAAACAAAAACTTCTGGTCTGATATGTTAGCAGCATTTCCTTCAAGATTAATTACAAGAGGGTCTGTCATCATATAATCACTTGTCGTTACCTTGCTAAACTGTTCTTCAAAGGATCTTGACATCTCCAGACTCACACCAAAATTAATCTCTCTACCATCTTTTGTTCTTGCAACTCCCACTGCATCAAATCTAGTATTCTCTTCCTCTGAAAAGAAATACGAATCAGCAGTTGTTTTTCTCCATATTGTGTAGTTAGTTGCATTGTCCTCTTCATTTGTCAATGAATCTTTAAATTTGTCACCTCTGATTAACCCGAGTATCTTCAATAAAATATCATATTTCACTTCATCCTCTGACTTTAATTCAGGTGATTTTCTAAGTGAGGAATTGCTAACTTTAATTCTTCCTATCTCCTGACCTGATGAGATACTTTCCATTGCTTCAATCTTAGAATATTCTCTTTTCGATGCCATATTTACGCTGCTCGAATCAATAATCATAACTTCATCCCTTCCAAATAATGTATTTGTGCACATTATATATATCGGATGTTTAAAAAATTATTTGAGATATTTTGCAAGAGTTTCATACAATACATCTATATCAATCGGTTTAGATAAATGTTCATTCATTCCAGCTTCTATTGATTTCTTAACATCTTCGTCAAAAGCATTTGCAGTCATTGCTATAATTGGAACTGTCTTAGCATCTGTTCTGTTCAGATGTCTTATATATCTGGTTGCCTCAAGTCCGTCCATATTTGGCATTCTTATGTCCATTAATACACAGTCAATATATCCCTCTTCGCTACTTTCAAACAGCTGTGCTGCTATTTTTCCATCCTCAGCTTTTATGACATTACACTTTATATTAGGGAAACACTGATTAATTCGAGCATTTACACCTAAAATATAGTATAATATAGG
>CAZBKO010000051.1:945-15228 GCA_964492545.1 uncultured Lachnospiraceae bacterium | reverse complement strand
CCAATAACAGGAATTACTCTTACTGCTGTTGTCTTCTGGTTAATCATACCAATTGCAACTTCATCAGCAATCATACCTGAAATTGTTGAAGCCTTTGTATCACCTGGTATTGCAATCATATCAAGACCAACTGAGCATACACATGTCATAGCTTCAAGCTTCTCTATTGTTAAAGCTCCTGCATTAACAGCATCAATCATTCCCTGATCTTCACTAACAGGAATAAATGCTCCACTTAAACCACCTACATAAGAAGATGCCATAACTCCGCCCTTCTTAACCTGATCATTTAAAAGTGCAAGAGCTGCTGTTGTTCCCGGTGCTCCAACTCTCTCAAGACCAATTTCCTGAAGAATATCTGCAACACTGTCGCCTACAGCTGGAGTTGGTGCAAGTGAAAGATCAATAATACCAAATGGTATTCCAAGTCTTTCTGAAGCTTCCTTGGCTACAAGCTGTCCAACTCTTGTTATCTTGAATGCAGTCTTTTTGATTGTCTCACAAAGCACTTCGAAGCTTTCGCCTCTGGCCTTCTTAAGTGCTGTACGAACAACACCTGGTCCGCTGACACCAACATTAATTATAGCATCTGCTTCTGTCACACCATGGAATGCACCTGCCATAAAAGGATTATCATCCGGTGCATTACAGAACACTACAAGCTTAGCGCATCCAAGTGAATCTAATTCCTTTGTGTACTCAGCTGTTGCAACAACAACTTCACCCATTAATTTAACAGCATCCATATTAATACCAGTCTTAGTTGATCCAACATTTATTGAACTACATACTCTTTCAGTTACAGAAAGAGCCTTTGGTATTGAACGAATAAGATTCTCATCAGCAGTTGTCATTCCCTTGCTTACAAGAGCTGAATACCCACCGATAAAATTCACGCCAACTTCTTTTGCAATCTTATCAAGTGTCATTGCAATAGTAACAAAATCATCAGGTGTCTTACATGCAGCTCCACCAACAAGTGCGATAGGTGTAACTGATATACGCTTGTTAACAATTGGAATTCCGTATTCTTTTTCAATTTCCTGTCCTGTAGCAACAAGATTCTTAGCTATTGATGTTATTTTATTATAAATATTCTCATTAACTTTATTAAGATCACTGTCAATACAATCCAGAAGGCTGATACCAAGTGTTATTGTTCTTACATCAAGATTCTCATGCTCGATCATATTATTAGTTTCATTGACTTCAAATTTATTAATCATGTTATTTATTCCTTTCGTAGACAGTATGTGATTAAATTCTGTGCATTGAGTTAAATATATCTTCCTGCTGTAACTTAATCTGAACTCCGATTTCTTCACCTAACTTGTTGATTTCATCAGATAACTGTCCAAAAGGCTTGTCTGCCTTATTAGCATCAACGATCATCATCATGTTGAAGTAATCCTGTACGATAGTCTGTGATATATCAAGAATATTTACCTGATTATCTGCAAGATATGTACATACTCTGGCAATAATTCCTACTGTGTCTTTTCCTACTACTGTAATAATTGTTTTTTTCATGTCGTTCTAATCCTTCCTGTTTTATACTTCAATTACATGTGATGGCTCAGATCTTTTTGCCACCTGTATATTAAAATCATCTGCTGAGTATTCATTATCACTCAGAGTAATTTCCATTCTAACTGCCTCATAAGCAAGCTTTTCATAATTATTTTCTTTGCTCAAATGGCCAAGATATACTTGTTTTAAATCATTATGTAATATCGAATTAAGCAGCTGTCCACTTAGCTCATTGGACAAATGACCTTTATCTCCAAGTATTCTCTGCTTCAAATAATATGGATATGAACCAGTCTGCAGCATTCTTATATCATGGTTGGCTTCAAGCAAAAGTCCATCTACTCCGGTAAGCCTGTCAATGGTATAATCATCATATTTTCCCATATCCGTAGCAACAGCAACTGACTTACCATTATTATATATCCTGTAAGCCACTGGCTGTGCAGCATCATGTGAGATAGAAAATGGATTAATTGATAAATCACCTATTGTAAATGATGTATCCGGTACAACATCATTAAATATTGAATAATCTATTTTTCCAAGATTAGGCATGTCCTTTATGGCATCCAGTGTACCTTTAGTTGAGTACACGGGAATTCCATATTTTCTAGACACAACGCCAAGTCCACTGATATGATCAGAATGCTCGTGTGTTATCAGAATACCCGAAACATCCGATAATGTCAAATCATTTTGGTTAAGACCTTCTTCTATTCTCTTCTTGCTGATACCTGTATCAATAAGAATAATTGTGTTATCGGAGGAAACAGCAATACAGTTTCCACTGCTTCCACTAGCTATACTTAATAACTTCATTAGTTAGCACCATTTTCTTCAAAATGCTTATCATACCACATAAGGAATACAAATACTGTCCATAATTTTCTTGAATTATCTTCCTTGCCAGTGTAATGTTTGTCTAACATTTTAACAAGCTCTTTTGTGTTGAAATACTTTTTAGCTGTCTTCGATGTGATTGTATTCTTAACTAATGTATAATATTTCTCTTCTCTAAACCAGTTTCTAACAGGAATTGGAAAGCCTAATTTCTTTCTCTCAGCTGTAATATCAGGCATGTGCTCATTAGCTGCTTTTCTGAAATACCTCTTAGTTTCATGCTTGTCCACTCTATGTTCAACAGGTATTGAATATGCTACTTTTGCAACTTCTTTATCAAGAAATGGTACACGAACTTCAAGTGAATGTGCCATGCTCATTGTATCTGCCTTATTAAGAATGTCACCCCAAAGCCATGTGTGTATATCAACATACTGCATTTTAGTAATATCATCATACTTTTTAGCTCTGTCATAAATAGGCTTCATTATACTCTGTGGTGTGTTCTTCTTAGACGGATTCTTAAGAATCTTATATACTTCTTTGCTTCTATAAATATATGCATTACCGATATATCTTTCTTCAAGGTCTCTACCGGCTCTAATTATATAATTCTTACCTTTGAATTTGAATGGTATCTTTGAAAATGCTGTAGCCATTCCACGTCTGATTGGTCTTGGTATCTTCATCATAGGTGCAAGTGCAATTGGTGTCTTATAGACATTATATCCACCAAATAGTTCATCAGAGCCTTCACCTGATAAAACAACCTTTACCTGCTCACTTGCAAGCTTACATAAAAAGTAAAGTGCTATGCAGGATGGATCCGAAAGTGGCTCATCTATGTGATTCATAATCTTTGGAAGTTCACCAAAGAATTCCTCAGTTGTAATTAATTTACTCTTATTCTTAACACCAACATAATCAGACAATGTTTTAGCAAGAGGTATCTCATTGCATTTTGGATAATCAAAACCCACACTGAATGTCTTGTCAAGATTGCTTCTAGCCACGATATAGCTTGAATCAACACCACCAGATAAGAATCCTCCAACCTCTGTATCGCTTATCTTATGTGCCTCGATTGAATTACCAAGAATATCATCAACCTTCTCTACTGCCTGATCAAATGTTATACTGTCATCCGGCTTAAATTCATGTGCATAATATCTCTCAACTGTAATCTTTCCATCCTTCCATGTTAGATAATGGGCTGGTGGAAGTCTGAATATTCCCTTATAAAATGTCTCATCAAGAATTGAATACTGAAATGAAAGATAGCTCTCTAAAGCCTCTTCATTAAACACCTTCTTAACTGTTGGAAACTTTACGATTGATTTGATTTCTGAACCAAATACGAAATCTCCATTATCTGTGCTTGTATAGAATAGTGGCTTAATACCAAAAATATCTCGTACCATAAGCATTTCTTTATTCTTTCTATCCCATATTACAAATGCATACATTCCACGAAGCTTAGGAAGTAAATCCTTACCATATTCCTCGTATCCATGAACAAGTACTTCTGTGTCAGCATCTGTTCTGAAAATATGTCCCTTGGAAACAAGGTCGTCCTTGATTTCCTGATAATTATATATTTCTCCGTTAAATGTTAATACAAGTGTACAGTCTTCATTATACATAGGCTGCTTACCATTGGTTATTCCTATGATACTAAGTCGTCTAAATCCCAGTCCTGCCATATCATCAACGTGAGTTCCTTCATCATCTGGTCCACGATGTTTTATGGCATTCATCATATCTATTAAATTATCCTTGTACTTCTCTCCGTCGCCTTCAGAAGTTATATATCCGGCAAATCCGCACATGCAGCATCTCTCCTAATCGTTTTTTTATATATCAGGTTATTCTATCATATTTCTTTTAATATTTCAATTATATACTCATATATCCTTTTTACTGACGAAATACTCATTTTTTCTTCAGTTGTATGAATATCAAAAATATCCGGTCCAAAGGATACGACATCAAGTTGTGGCATAGCGGCCATAAAATAACCGCATTCAAGTCCTGCATGTATCGCTTCTACCTTCAATTCCTTCTTGTACATTCTGCTATAAATATCAACCATTAATTCTCTGAGTCTGGAATCTTTTTTGTATTCCCATGCAGGATAATTTCCCTGAACACTGTAGGTTCCACCAAGAAATGTTGTAATTGATTTTAATTTTTCTCCTAAATATTCTTTTCTGGATGCTACCGAGCTTCTAACAGAAAACTTAGCACATAGATTATTAATATCTACATTGAAAATACCTAAATTAAGTGATGTCTCAACAAGTCCGTCTATTTCCTGACTCATATTACATATTCCGTTTGGAACAACATTTATAAACATAATAACTTTGTTTGTTGACTCTTCATCTAACACATTGTAATCATTCGTATCATATTTTTCTATTGATACACAGACATTTTCATCCGATGTCTGATATTCCTTTTTAATGTTTTCATTTAAAGAAGCTATTACATTACTTATTTCATCATCATTATTTGAAATTACTATTGCGTTGCACTCTCTTGGAATTGCATTGTCCTTAAGCCCACCATTAATCTGCATTACATAAATGTCTGTTTTCTTATTGAGATAATCAAGCACCCTGCCCATCTCTTTGACTGCATTTGCTCTTTCCTTGTCAATCTCTGTTCCGGAATGTCCGCCCTTTAGACCATTTACTGTAATCTTATATTTAGTACCGTGCTGTATTTCTGATGTTAATTCGATATTACAAATAGATGTCATTCCGCCGGCACAGCTTACGAGAATCGAGCTCTCATCTTCTGAATCAACATTCAAAAGATATTTACCCTTTAATACACTCATATCAAGTGCTGCAGCACCTAACATACCAATTTCCTCATCTACGGTAAATACTGCTTCAATTGGTGGATGTGACAAGCTATTATCATCCAGCAGTGCAAGTGCATATGCTACAGCAATTCCATCATCTCCACCTAATGTCGTATCCTTCGCATATAAATAATCGCCCTCATATATCAGTTCAAGTCCATCACTTGTAAAATCATGAGAGGACTCCTCTGTTTTCTCTGTAACCATGTCCATATGGCCCTGGATAATTACAGCATCCTCATTTTCCCTTCCAACTGAACCGTTTTTCCATATTATTACATTTCCAACTTCATCCTGAATACATTTAAGCTGTCTATCATTGGCAAATTCAACCAGATAATTACTAATCCTATCTGTATTCGAAGATCCCCTTGGTATTTCACTTATTTTTTCAAAAAATTTAAACACTTTATTATTCATTGTTATTTTCCTTTCAACATATAATTTATTATGAAAAAAATATTATTGTTAGCTCTGCCAATTTTATCTATGATATTAATACTTTTGTTTCCCGCCCAATCCTTTGATGGTGCCCTGTCTGGACTGAATCTGTGGATGTTTGTTATTATTCCTACAGTTTTTCCGTTTTTAATTATAACTGAAATACTTAAAGAAATAAATGGTTTTCAAATAATCAGTTATTTTCCATCAAAGATACTTTCACCACTATTACATATAAGCAGTTCAGCCTCCTACGCAATAATTACCGGATTATTATGTGGTTACCCTCTTGGTGCAAAAGCAGTCTCTGACCTATATGAAAAACGCTGTATTAGCAAAGCCGAAGCACAGTATCTATTGTCATTTGTAAATAATCCAAGCCCTGTATTCATTGTTATCTTCATTTTCGCTAAAAGTGTTTATGCTGATACATATAAACTATCACTCATATTTTCATTATATTTATCAATTGCGATTACTGCTATTATATTTCGCAATTTCTTTCATTTTAATACTATAACATCAAACACAAGCCCAAATAATGATTTTGATAATACATCAATTTTTGATGATTCCATATATAAATGCTTCAAAATATTAGCCGGAATTGGTGGATACATAATCATTTTTTCTATTCTATCGTCAATTATTAAATATTTATTATTCACAAATAATACGTGTCTATCATTCATAATTGGAAATTTAGAAATAACAAATGGTATACATGATATTCCGCGATATTGTGATTCATTAATACTTATGTCTCTTGCAATGTGTAAGCTCGCCTCTTTAGGCGGTGTTTCTACTTTTATGCAAACAAGAAGTGTCATCTGCAAATGTGGCTTAAGTATGTACTCATATATTTTAGGTAAAATAGTTTCAACAACAATTATGATAATTATTTTTATTTTGATTGAACATCGTATCCTACTATAATAAAATGCCAGGTGATAATCACCTGACATTTCTTATGGATTTATTAAAATTCATCATCAAGATTAACTGTATAATCTTCAAAATCTTCTGCTTCATCTGTTATTGCCTCAGGTGACTGTTCTAATTCAATATTATCCTCAGCTTCAGGTTCAGGATGTAATTCATTTCTGTTAGCCTGTACAACCTCGAGACTTGATGATAATGACTTCATAAAGCTCTCATATCTCATTGATACATTTTCCATAATATGAGATATAACGTTCTCTAAATTAGATAACTCATCATCTGTGTATGCCACAGCAGCACCTCTAATATCATTAGCATCTGAAACAGCCTTATCAAGTATATCCTGTGCCTCATTGCTAGCCTGCTGCATCATATCATTAGCCTGCGCATATGCCTGCTGCATTATCTCATGCTCACTAACAAGCTCTGCTGTCTGAGCACTTGCCTGTGCCAGCATATTCTCTGCCTTTTGCTTAGCATCATTGAGAATTGCGTCCTTATTATTAATAATCTTCTGATACTTCTTAATCTCATCCGGTGTTCTAAGTCTTAGTTCAGCTAATAATTCATCTATCTCATCCTTATTAACAACTATCTTACTATTTGAAAGAGGCTGAAACTTACAGCCGTCTATATATTCCTCAATTTCGCTGATAATCTGTTCTATCCTACTCATATTAACACTCCTTTTTATACTTATCACATACTAATCCAACAACCTCTTTCGGCACAAATTTGGTAATATTACCGCCCCATTTTGCAACTTCTTTCACTGTGCTGGAGCTTAAATATGCATATTCAAGACTCGTTGTAAGGAATATTGTATCGATATCTTTCTTCATTATATGATTAGTCTGAGCCATCTGAAGTTCATATTCAAAGTCCGTTATAGCTCTCAAGCCTCTTACTATTACATTAGCACCCGTCTGCTCTGCAAAATCAACTAAAAGGCCTCTAAAAGACCGAACTTCTACGTTTTTCAATGACTTTGTAACTTCATTTAACATATTAACACGTTCTCGAACAGAAAACAACGGACTTTTTGAATTATTATTCAAAACGCCTACAATTATCTTGTCAAACATCTTCGAGGAACGTTCTATTATATCTAAATGACCAAATGTTACAGGATCAAAACTTCCAGGATAAATGGCAATTCCCATAATTTCCTCCAATCACAATAACTAATTTCTCTATCATGTATAGCACATTGTGCTTACCATGCTTGAAGCAGGGATCATTCCCCGGCAACAAGAAAAACATGTTTATTAGTCTTATATTTCTTTTCTTTTATTATATCAAAGTTCAAATCAGACACATAGCTAAAATCTGTTTCCAATGAAGCTTCAACTATAACTACTGTATCTTCATTTAATAAACACGAAGTGCTAAGCTTTTCAAGAACACTTTTTTCAAAATTATTATTATATGGTGGATCCATAAAAATAAAATCAAAATGTATATTATTATTGTCCAGCTTATTAATTGCAGTCAGTACATCCATACCTAAAACTTCTGCATTGTCACTTAATCTTGTAAATTGTAAATTACTTTTTATACACTCAAGTGCCAGCTTATTATTCTCAACAAATACACATTTAGATGCACCTCTGCTAAGTGCCTCAATGCCAATTCCACCGCTTCCACTGAATAAATCAAGAAAAACACTATCATATAAATCATTATGGATCATATTAAATAGTGTTTCCTTTATTCTATCAGTTGTAGGTCTTGTTGAGTCACCTTCAATAGTTTTTAACTTAAGGCTTCTAGCTTTTCCTGCGATAACTCTCATATTAACCTCTCATATTACATCTTTCTGTAGAAGAAAGAACGCATAGATTCATAATTAAGTTCCTTGGCATTGATAATCTGTTCTGTACTTCCAACAAATAAAATGCCGTCTTTATTAAGGGACTTATTAAACTTTTCATATATGTCATGTTTGGCTTCATCAGTAAAATATATTACTACATTTCGACATACTATCATGTCCAGATTACCAGGGTATGTATCTTTTAAAAGATTGTGCTGTTTAAATTCTACACATTTCTTGATGCAGTCATTAATCTGGTAATTCTTCTGTCCAACCTTCGTAAAATATTTTGCTTTCAAATCAGATGGTACAGCTGAAATGCTCTTTTCATTATATAGACCAACCTGAGCCTTTTCTAAGACCTGTTTATCTATATCCGTTGCTATGATTTTGATATTCTCAAGAGGAATAAGTCTTGATAAAGTCATAACAAGAGAATATGGCTCGTCTCCTGTAGAACATGCATCACTCCATATGCGCAGATTCTTCCCTGCACGTTTAATCATATCAGGAAAAATCTCTTTTTCAAGCTTTCCCCATAGCTCTGGGTTTCTAAAGAATTCTGATACATTTATCGTAAGATAATTAACAAATTCTTCAAATAATGCTTTATCCTTCTTAATTGCATCAACATAATCAACATAACCACTATATTTATTTTTAGCAATAAGAGCGTCAATTCTTCGTTTCATTTGACGCTCTTTATATGCATTTAAATCAATATGTGTTAAGGTAAAAATTTGAGCTTTGAATTGTTCGTAATCCAATTCTCATACCTCCCATATAATTTATTATTCTTCAGTTGTCTCTTCTGCTGTATCGTCTAAAGCTTTGATACTTAAGCTAATCTTCTTATTCTCTTCATTAAAGTCTACAACCTTAGCTTCAATTTCCTGTCCTACTTTGAGAACATCAGCTGGTTTTTCAACATGAGCTTTAGAAATCTGAGAAACATGAAGAAGAGCATCTATTCCTGCTTCTAACTCAACAAATGCACCAAATTCAGTCATTCTTGCTACTTTTCCTGTAACTACAGTTCCAACAGCGTATTTCTGTGCTGCATTAATCCAAGGATTAGTATCATCAAATTTGAGACTGAGTGCAATCTTAGTTCCGTTAATATCTTTAATGAGAACCTTAAGTTCATCTCCAACTTTGAAAACCTTCTTAGGATGTTCTACACGTCCCCAAGACATCTCTGAGATGTGAAGAAGTCCATCTAATCCACCGATATCAACAAATGCACCAAAATCTGTTACATTCTTAACTGTACCAGTTACAACCTGTCCTACTGCAATCTTCTCAAGAAGTTCTTTCTGCATTGATTCCTTCTTAGCAACCAATAACTGCTTACGATCACCAATGATTCTTCTCTTTCTTGGGTTGAATTCTGTTACTACGAATTCAATTTCCTGGTCTGCATACTTTGTTAAATCCTTTTCAAAAGAATCTGAAACAAGGCTTGCTGGTATAAATACCTTAGATTCATCAACAACTACAATAAGTCCACCGTTCATTACCTGTGAAACCTTAGCTGTTAACACTTCCTTATTCTCGAATGCTTCTTCGAGTTTCTTGTTACCCTTTTCGGCTGCTAATCTCTTATATGTTAATAATACCTGGCCTTCACCATCATTAACCTTGAGAACCTTAGCCTCCATCTTGTCACCTACAGCAACTACAGTAGTAAGATCTACATTTGGTGTGTTAGTATATTCATTACGAGTAATGATACCATCTGATTTGTAACCTATATTTAAGACGATTTCGTCTTCTTTAACACTGATAACTGTGCCTTCTACAACCTCTCCTGTACGTATTGTTTTTAATGATTCTTCCAACATTTGTTCAAAACTTAATTCTGACATTAGTATGAACCTCCTCGATAATATTATTTGGGGTGGAAGCCCCAGCTGTAATACCTACGCAACTTACGGATTGTAGCTTAGACAAATCCAAATCGTCAATAGTTTGTATATAGTAAGTTAAATTACATTCATGTTTACAGATATCATAGAGTTTCTGCGTATTAGAACTATGCTTCCCACCTATGACAATCATTGCATCAACCTTGGCTGATATATCCTTAGCCTCAGTCTGTCTTTCATTAGTCGCGTTACATATAGTATTCAAAACAATTATATCATAACCCTTTTTAGAAATAATTTCAACCAAATATTTAAATTTATTGTAATTAAATGTCGTCTGAGACACAATTGACAGTTTTGTATCAATTGGAATATCGATATTTTCTGCTTCATTTTCATCACATATTACAGTAAAATTGTCCTTTGCCCATCCCTTAATTCCTTCTACCTCAGGATGATTATCATTACCAATAATAATAATATGTCTGCCTTTACTTTTTTCATTCAAAACAATCTTGTGAATTTTTTTTACAAATGGGCACGTAGCATCGACAAGTTTGAGATTTTTCTTCTCTATTATATCATATATATCCTTTGACACTCCATGTGAACGAATAATAATCGTTCCACTATTTATCTCTTGTAACTGTTCAGCACTGTCTATAACATTAACGCCTTTACTCTTAAGGTCATTTACTACCTCTTCATTATGGATAATCGGACCAAACGTATATATTTCATTGCCGTCAATATTATTTCTAATTTCTTCATATACTGTATCTACAGCGCGTTTCACACCAAAGCAAAACCCAGCACTCTTTGCTACAATTACTTCCATATTTATTTTCTTTCCTCTACTATGCTAATAATTCTTGTCACTACCTCATCAATTGACATTTCTGAAGAATCTATAAGAACTGCATCCTTCGCCTGAGATAATGGTGCTATTTCTCTGTGCATATCTCTATAGTCCCTATCTTCAATATCCTTTTGAACCTCATTAACCTCAGCCTCTATTCCTCTTTCTTCTAATTCAAGGCTTCTTCTAACTGCTCTTGTATGAGATGAGGCAGTCAGATATATTTTTACAAATGCGTCCTTAAGTACAAAGGTTCCGATATCTCTTCCATCCATAATAACATTGTTATTTGCTGCAAGCTCTCTCTGAAGCTCAAGCAATTTAGCTCTTACCTCTTTATAAACAGAAATTGCGGAAGTCATGTTTCCAACTTCCTCTGTTCTAATAAAACCATTAACATTTTCATTATTAAGCATAACTATCTGCTCATTATTCTCATACTTAATTGTTATGTGTGATTCTGCACAAACCTTAACTACATTTGTTTCATCTTCCTTAGATACATTAGCTCTTATACATGCAAGGGCCATTGCTCTATACATTGCTCCTGTATCAACATAAATATATCCAAGTTTCTTTGCTGCTAATTTTGCTATTGTACTTTTTCCTGCTCCAGCAGGTCCATCTATTGCTACGTTATACATAATTTTCTCCATTCCGGAGCATTCCCTCTATGGGACAAAGTGAAATTTAGTCAGGCGATTTCACTTCTGCTATAAAACACTATTTATGATGCTCCTGCACAAATAGTTATATTATTCTTTATTCAATACTAATTCCTGCAAGGTACCCTGTTGACCATGCTATCTGTAAATTATATCCGCCTGTTAGTGCATCTACATCTATGACTTCTCCTGCAAAATATAGATTTTTAACCAGCTTTGATTCCATAGTTGCCGGATTAATATCTTTAATACTGACACCACCCTGAGTGATTATTGCCTCATTAAATCCTCTTGTACCATTAATAGTAAGTGTAAATCTTTTTAATGCATTGACAAGTATATTTCTCTCTTCCTTAGTTATAGTGTTTACCTTCTTAAATGGTGATATCTTAGTATATTCAATTATTACCGGAATCATTTTCTTTGGCAAGAGTTCATCAAGACTATTCTTAAAATCCCTGTTAATTGATTTTTCAAAATCTCGTAATATTCTTTCGTCCAGTTGTTTATCACTCATTGCAGGTTTCAAATCGATTGTTAGTACGAGTCTGTTATCTTTAATATATTTTCCAATCACACTTGAAGCACTTAATATAAGTGGCCCACTGATTCCAAAATGAGTAAACAGCATTTCGCCAAAATCATTATATATTTTTCTATTGTTGTTGTAAATGGTTACTTCAACATTTTTAAGTGACAATCCTTGTAACTCTTTAGCATAATTTTCATCCACTGTAAGAGGAACAAGTGCCGGTCTTAATTCTGTTATTTTGTGACCATACTGCTTTGCCATCTTGTGACCATCACCTGTTGAACCGGTTGAGCTATATGATACTCCTCCGGTTGCAACTATTACCGCATCATAATACTCCTTTTCATTCTGTGTTTGTATTCCTTTTATTTCATCGTTTTCTATAAGAATATTTTTAACAGGAGTATTGTATTTTATTTTTACATTTCTTTTTCTTAAAGCATCTGTTAAACCGCGTATTACATCAGATGATTTGTCTGAAACCGGAAATACTCTATTTCCCCTCTCGACCTTTATGGGAACATCGAAAGATTCAAACATCTTTATTATCATTTGATTATCCATGGTATATAGTGAGCTATACATAAATTTCTTATTTGTTACTATATTATTTAAAATAACTTCAATATCAGAAGCGTTTGTTATATTACATCTTCCTTTTCCTGTAATAAATAGCTTTTTTCCAGCCTTTTCATTCTTCTCATATATGGTTACATTATGTCCGTTATCAGCTGCTGCAATTGCTGCCATCATTCCTGCAGCACCACAACCAATTATTGCAATATTTTTCACTTTGTTCCTCCGTCTACACTTACTGTATCGTTGAAATAATTAATTTCATCCCCTGTATACACCTGATAATCATCCCAAATATCTTCAAGCTCTTCAAGAGTTTTTGTTACCTCATCCTGTTTCTTAAGATATATTGATATTATAAGTGCATTAATAACACTTAGTGGTGCAGTCAATGAATCTACCACCGATGACATCTCACTTTTTGCTATTAAATTACATGATGAATATAAATTCATTGGTGAATTTATACTATCTGTTAATGTTATTACATGAGCACTTCTGTTGTTCGCAAACTCCATTGCTTTTAAAGTTCTCATTGAGTACCTTGGAAAGCTTATTCCAATTACCGTATCTTCTTTGGATAATCTTATCATTTGTTCAAACATTTCACTTGCGCTGTTTGTTGTTACAAGTACTACATTGTCAAATATAAGGTTTAAATTGAATGCCAAAAATGAAGCTAAAGGTGAACAGCTTCTTATTCCTACTATAAATATTCTATTTGCAGATATAATGCTGTCTACAGCTTCTTCAAAGGCTTCTCTGTCTATAGTATCAAGTGTATTCTTTAGCTTATTAATATCAGAATTAATAACTGTTTCTAATATTTCTGATTTATTCATATTGTTAGATGCAATTTCTATCTTATCAACAGTTTGCAGTTTTTCTTTTACCATATCTTCAAGGGCATGAGAAAATCCTGGAAACCCATCATATCCAAGAAGCATTGCAAATCTTACTACCGTTGATTCACTCACTCCTACTTCCTGTCCAATTTTAGCGGCAGTCATAAATACTGCTTTTTCATAATTGATTGATATGTAATTGGCAAGCTTTTTTTGTCCCTTGCTCATCTTTTCTAATTTATCATTCATTCTTGATAAAAGATCACTGTTTACGCTCATTATTTTACCTCACATCTAACTGTGTATTTAATGAAAAAAGCGGTAAAAACCGCTTTTTTCAGATATTCCTATACAGGGTATGAACCACTTTTTGTATCTGCCACTGCAGGATCAACTTTCGTTTCCTGTGCCTGACGATATTTAAAGAAGTCTGTTGCTACCTGTGGGAATAATGCATAGGATAATACATCTTCATCCTGTTCAACGTACTGTGCTGC
>CAZBKO010000051.1:0-935 GCA_964492545.1 uncultured Lachnospiraceae bacterium | reverse complement strand
TCTTGAACTCTTCAAGCTGTGGCTTAATAAGATCAGCAGGACGACATGTAATTGGCTTTGTATCTCCAATACATTTTTTCTGTACTTCAGCATTGAAAGGCTTAACTGTTTTACCAAATTCACCGCTCAATATTTTCTTAGATTCTTTAGTAACCATTTTATATCTCTCACCCTGAAGAACATTAAGAACAGCCTGTGTTCCAACGATCTGTGATGATGGTGTTACAAGAGGTGGCTCACCAAAGTCTTTTCTTACTCTTGGAATTTCTTCTAATACATCATAGTATTTGTCTTCTGCATTAGCTTCCTTAAGCTGTGATACAAGATTTGAAAGCATTCCTCCTGGTACCTGATATAATAAAGTCTTAATATTAACACCCATAACCTTAGGATTAAGAAGTCCACTCTTAAGAGCATCCTCCTGAATCGGTCTAAAGTAATCTGCTATTTCAGCGAGAAGTGTCTGATCAAATCCTGTGTCATACTGTGTTCCCTTGAATGTCTCTACCATAACCTCTGTTGCTGGCTGGCTTGTTCCCATAGAGAATGGAGACATTGCTGTATCAATTACGTCAACTCCAGCTTCTACAGCCTTCATGTAAGTCATTGATGCAACACCTGAAGTATAGTGTGTATGAAGCTGAATTGGAAGAGATGTTCCTTCCTTTAATGCCTGAACAAGTTCAGTTGCCTTGTATGGAAGTAATAATCCTGCCATATCTTTGATACATAATGAGTCAGCGCCCATTTCTTCTATCTTCTTGGCTGTTTCTTTCCAGTAATCTAATGTGTAAGCATCACCTAATGTATATGATAATGCAATCTGCGCATGTCCTTTTTCCTTCTTTGCTGCATTTACTGCAGTTTTTAGGTTGTCAAGGTCATTGAAGCAGTCAAATATTCTTATTATATCAATACCATTTGCAATTGATTTC
>CAZBKO010000050.1:0-15379 GCA_964492545.1 uncultured Lachnospiraceae bacterium | reverse complement strand
AACCCGCGACCCCGACCTTGGCAAGGTCGTGCTCCACCAACTGAGCCACTCGCGCGTGTTATTTAACTGACACATCAAACATTATATCAGTTTTATAACTGTTTGTCAACATTTTTTTAATCAAACTTGATTGTAACAATATACTTATTATTTGCGTATTTTTTTGTTTTGATATCGCTTACTTCCTTAACGGTTATATCTATCCAGAGTTCTTCAGCGCATGTTACGATATTGGCAAGCATTATTCCCACATCAATATCTGATATATGATCAGTAAGGCTTGTTCCTGCTTCACGTTTGAACACGTGTATTTTTCCCTCAGATACAACAAATCTCCATGGCTGACTGTTGAAGCTTGATGGCGCAAGTCTTGCAATTTTGAGAATAGATCTCATATCTCTTGTGGCCTTGCTTTTCATTACACATAGTCTGTCTATGGCTATTCTTTTTGCGCTGTCAGGATTTCTATACATCTCATCCTTTGGTATTCCAAATGCTATACATATCATGTATTTTCTTCCCAGCTCATCCCTGGAGTTAATTCCGATTGGCAGCATTTTATAGCATGTTGCCACCCCACGTGATGTTAAATACAATACAATCTGCTCCATAATAAAGCCTGCGTTCATATAATTGCCCGGCTTATCTTCTGAGTACAGAACAGCATAATAAGGTGGACGCATCTTTTTTCCCAATGTCTTTACAATCTCAACGTTAATATCTATTCCTGGATTATAGCCTTCTATTCCAGCTATAAATATATCAAGCTCATCAAGAAGTTCATTATTCAATTCTTCCTGGCAGAACGTTCTAACTGACATGCGAAGTTCTGCTGCATCACAAAGATTCATATCTACAACAATTCCTCCATTTGATCTAATAATTCTTCAAATATTTTCATTGCATTATTCACTGGTTCTTCTGTAGTCATATCTATTCCGGCTATTTTCAATAAATCTATAGGTGATTTACTACATCCACTTGATAAAAAGCTGATGTATTTATCGACTGCCGGCTTACCCTCTGCTAATATATTTGCTGATATAGCCATAGCTGCTGCAAATCCTGTAGCATATTGATATACATAAAACGGTGTATAAAAATGTGGTATTCTCGCCCATTCCATCTCAATAAGTCTGTCATCTTCTATGGCATCACCATAATACTGTTTGTTCAGATTAAAGTAAATATCACATAAATTATCTTTTGTCAGTGTCTCACCATTCTCTACCTTTTCATGAGCAATCATCTCAAATTCTGCAAACATAACCTGACGGAATAATGTTCCCCTAAATTTTTCGAGGTAGTTATTTATAAGATAAGCCTTCTCTTCCTTGCTGCTGCTATTCTCAATCATATAGTGCAATAATAATGCTTCATTACATAAGGATGCAACCTCTGCAACAAATATTGTATACCCGCTGTATACAAATGGTTGATTATTATTTGTATAATATGAATGAATTGCATGACCCATTTCATGCGCAAGTGTGGAAACACTGTCTAGATTATGCTGATAATTCAGCAATACATATGGATGGCAGCCATAACAGCTCCATGAATATGCTCCGCTTCGCTTTCCTTCATTTTCACATACATCAATCCATCTATTATCAAGGCCTTCACTAAGTACTGCTATGTACTCTAAACCCATAGGTGCAAGAGCCTTCTTAACCATTTCCTTCGCTTCATCAAAATCTATCTGTCTGTTCTCTTTATATGCAATAGGCGTATAAATATCATACATATGCAGCTCATCATATTTCATTGCTTTCTTTCTAAGGTTAACATATCTATGCATCAATGGCATGTTCTCATGTACAGCTTTAACAAGATTAAGATATACAGACTTTGGAACCTCATTGCTGTCAAGCTCCATGCTCATAGTCGAATCATATTTCTCAGCCTTTGCATAGAAATTATCCTTCTTAACAGATGCATTATAGACTGATGCCATTAGATTTCCGTATTGCTCGTACTGCTCGTACATTGCTTCAAACGCGCTCTTTCTAACACTTCTGTCAGTACTTTCAAGATACTTAATGTAATTGCCATGTGTAATTGTCACCTCATTGCCATCTTCATCCTTAATTGCAGGAAATTTAAGGTCAACATTTGAGAATTTTGCAAATATATCTGCAGGTCCATTTGCCATCTCCGTGCTCATAGCAAGAAGTTTAGCCATGTCCTTTGATAATACATGCTCACTTGTTCTAAAAATCTCATCTATATATCTTGTATATACCTTAAGTCCGTCGTTTTCCTCAATAAATGCTCTGAATTTTGATTCTCCCGCCTCAATTAATTCCGGCTCTTCAAAAGAAACCAATGTCATCCATTGATTTTCAAGATTATCTGTTTTACCTGAATATTCCTGGTATTTTGAATTTCCAAGATTCTCATGCAGCCTTTGATTCGCGTAAAAATATGTTCTAGATATTTTTTCATTTAATTCATCTCTAAGTATAAAATAGGCAAGTAAAGTATCTGCATTATCAGATAAATGTCCAATATATTTCTCAATTTCAGGTAATCTGCTGCTAACACTTTCAAATTCCTTTAAAAATGCCTCATCACTCTCGAAAACATCTTCCATTTTCCATGTTAAACTTATATCAATATCTTCTCTTTTCATTGAGACTACCAATCCTTCCTATACATATCCAAAATATTTGAGTATAAACAATCCTGCTGTTATAGTAAATGAAGAAAGTAACGTTGTCAGCACAATAATACTAGATGACAGAACTCCTTCATGATTCATATTCTTTGCCATAATGTATCCACTGGCTGTGGATGGTGCTCCAAGCATAATGAGCAGTGCAATCAGCTTGTCCCCTCTAAATCCCATATATATTGCAAGTGGCATAAATACAACCGGCTGTGCAATCAATTTAATAAATGATGCAACTATGGTTGGCTTAATTCGAGCTATAGCCTTTCTGCCTTCAAATCCTGCTCCAATGGCAATAAGTGCCAAAGGAGAAGCCATTTTTGCAAGCATTCCAATAGTATTATCAACTAACTTAGGAGGATTAATTCCCATGCATAATACAAGTAATCCTGCAATAATTGCCAAAATGATTGGATTCTTGCAAATATCGACAAATGCTTTCTTTATCTTCTTGGAATCGCCACCATTCTCTGCCTCAAATGTGAGTACAACCACTGCAAATATATTATATAAAGGAACCGAACCGATTATCATCAATGGCGCCATTCCCGAATTACCATAAATGTTCTGTATAAAAGCTGCTCCTAGTACGGCAGCACTTCCTCTATAAGAGCCTTGAACAAATTCTCCTCTGTCACCGCTTTTATAAAGCCCCTTTGACATCCCCCATATAATACTTATGCAGACAAGTGTGACTATAGCACAAAACAGTACGTATTTCATATCGAAATTAGCTAGTATATCCGCTCCCAAAATATCCTGAAACAAAAGTGCAGGCAACGTCACCTTGAAATTAAACCTATTGGCACCCTTTACAAAATCATCATTTAACATTCCTATTTGTTTTAGAATGTATCCGATAACCATAATCAGAAAAACAGGTACGGTTGCATTCAGACTGTATATTAAGCTATTCATCTCTAGTCTCCATTATTATATTTTCTCTATTAATTCTACTACAATGATTACCAATTTTCTATGATAAAAATGCTTAAATTTTCCCCCATTTTGGTGGGGTTTTATGTTAAAATAACAATTACACATACAATAAGGAGATTTAGCAGATGAATATTATTTCAAAGTCATCATTAAATGCCAGTGAAATCAGCTCAGTCAATGAATTAATTACACGATGTTCACTTTTGGAAAATATAGATGGGTGCATGTTTTTAGAACCTGAGCTTAATGAATTTGAAGATTTTCCGTGTTTCGCACTTGCATATGAGGAAAATATACTAATTGGTGTTTTATCAGTATTTATAATTGACTCTGCAAACTGTGAGTTATACTCATATGTTCATCCGGATTATAGAAGAATGGGATGCTTTAGTACTATGCTTACACAGGTTAAAGAGTCTATTAGCTTGTACCACATTTCACATATTAATATAGTATGTGAGCCCGAATCAACCGGCATACAGGTTCTTAACCACTACTCTATCACCAACTATACTGCTGAATATCTCATGAAATACACTGACGAGTCAGCAGCTATTAACTGTGATGGATTTGAAATTTTCACAGATGATGATGAATTCTATGAACTTGTCTGTGACGATAAGGTACTTGGTCACTGCTATGTTGACTGCAATGATGGAAGTACAACATTATATGATGTTGAGATTTATAGTGAATACAGGGGTAATGGCTATGCCAATATATTGATTAAGCTTGTATTAGAAGAAATTGACACTAACAATAATATAATACTTCACGTTACCGGAAGCAATATTCGTGCATTGCGCACCTATGAAAGAAATGGATTTAAGGTTGCTAAAGAAATTAGGTATTATGAATTCAAATAATAATACTGCATCGTAAAATACATCACGATGCAGCATTATCTAGTCTATCCACTGTATTCTTGGCCAGTACACGAACATGGCCTCACCAAGTATCTTATCCTTCTTAACAAAATGTGTGGAGCTCCAATATCTCGAATCATGGGAATCATTTCTGTTATCTCCCATAACAAAATAGCTGTCCTCAGGTATTTCAGTCCTTGGGAAGTTCCCGGTCGGTGTCTCTAGCAGATATTTCTCATCAAGAGGAGTATCACTATCATTGATATATACAAAACCATTCAAAATCTCAATAGTTTCACCCGGAAGTCCTATAACTCTCTTAACAAAATTCTGACTCTCATCATCCGGATACTTGAAAATAACAACATCACCACGCTTAATGTCACCAAATACATATGATAGCCTAAATCCAATCATACGATCATGTTCCTGAATTGTGTTCTTCATTGAACCTGTTGGAACAGTCGCATTAACTATTACATAATTACTTATAACATAAGCTAATACTACTGCGCAAATGACAAGCTTTACCCAGCTGAAAATCTCTCTTCTTACTATAACAAATTGTTTTTTGACGTTTTTCTTAGACTTCTTATATATTCTCTTCTTACGGCGCTCCTGCTTTACCTCTTCTTCAACAAATTTCACAGGTGGCTTATTTCCATCGCCCCAATATATAAACTCTATATCGTCATCTTCATATTTTTCTGACATATTTGAATTATTCTCCATAAAAAAATTAGCGTACGGTTTGATTTCAGCTCAAACCATACGCTATATTATACTATTTAATTTACATAATGTCTAGATATTTGTATATCCCATAAGGCTTTCGTCTACTTCCTTTGCCACTTCACGTCCTTCTTTAATGGCCCATACTACAAGAGACTGTCCTCTATGCATGTCACCGGCTGTAAATACGTTTTTAACATTTGTAGCATATTTTCCCGGCTCTGTATTTACATTAGTTCTTGCATTTACTTCAACACCAAATGCCTTTGTAACGTAATTTTCACTGCCAAGAAATCCTGCTGCAATAAGAACCATATCAGCCTCCACAGTTTTTTCACTGCCATCAACCTCAGACATAATCATTCTTCCGGTTTTCTCATCTTTTTTACTTTCAAGGCTTACAAGTATGACCTTTGAAAGATTACCATTTTTGTCAGGAACAAATTTTTTAACAGTGGTTGTGTATAGTCTTGGGTCGTTACCAAATACGCTGATTGCTTCCTCCTGACCATAATCAGTCTTGCAGACTCTTGGCCATTCCGGCCATGGATTATTTTCAGTTCTCGAATCTGGAAGCTTTGGCATCATTTCAAGCTGAGTAACGCTTGCAGCTCCATGTCTGATACATGTTCCAACGCAGTCATTACCTGTGTCTCCACCACCTATAACTATGACCTTTTTGCCCTTAGCATTGATGTAGGTTCTTTCCTTCATTTTATTATCAAGAAGGCTCTTTGTCGTTGATTTTAGAAAATCCACTGCAAAGTATATACCATTAGCTTCTCTTCCGGCTATCTTGATATCTCTTGGATTTGAGGCACCACATGTGAGAATGACTCTGTCAAAATCCTTAAGTATTTTCTCTGCCTTTATGTCCTTGCCTACATTAGCACTTGTAATAAATTCTATGCCTTCCTCTTTCATGACATTAGTTTTTCTGTCTATTATATGTTTCTCAAGCTTCATATTTGGAATGCCGTACATCAGCAGTCCTCCTATCCTGTCGGAACGCTCAAATACTGTAACACTGTGTCCTCTCTGATTTAGCTTGTCTGCTGCTGCAAGTCCCGATGGACCTGAGCCAATAACTGCAACCTTCTTGCCTGTTCTTACTTTAGGAGGCTTAGCTGATGCGTAACCCTGTTCATACGCATTTTCTATAATCCCAAGCTCATTTTCCTTAACACTTACAGGGCTGTCATTAAGTCCACATGTACATGCTGCCTCACATAATGCAGGACATACTCTTCCAGTGAATTCCGGAAAATTATTTGTCTTATGCAGTCTATTGTATGCCTGCTGCCAGTTTCCTGTATAAATAAGGTCATTCCACTCAGGTATCAAATTGTTAAGAGGACAACCTGATGTCATATTGCCTATAGTCATTCCTGACTGGCAGAATGGAACTCCACAGTCCATACATCTTGCACCCTGACATTGCTGTTCTTCTTTTGTCAGTGGTGTATGGAATTCATTAAAATTCTTTATTCTAAGTTTCGGAGATATAGCTATACTATTCTCACGCTCATATTCTAAAAAACCAGTTGGTTTACCCATAGTTGCCTCCTTAATTTCCTCTTGTTACTGCATAAAATGCTTCTATCTGTGCCTGTTCACTATCAAGTCCTTTTTCTTCCATCTGTGCTATCGCTGTAAGCATTCTATTATAATCATGAGGAATGATTTTCTTAAACTTTGGAAGATACTCGCTAAAATTCTCAAGTATTAATTTACCCTTTTCAGAATTAGTGTTTGTAACATGTTCCTCTATCATAGCTTTCAAATCCTGTACATCATATTTAGAAGTGATTTCAGAAGATGATACCAGCTCTTTGTTAAGCTTTGTGTATAAATCTCTGTCCTCATCAAGAACATAGGCAATTCCACCGCTCATTCCTGCTGCAAAATTCTTTCCTGTTCTGCCAAGTACAACAACACGTCCACCTGTCATATACTCGCATCCATGGTCGCCAACACCTTCAACTACAGCTGTTGCTCCTGAATTTCTTACACAGAATCTTTCACCTGCAACACCATTAATAAATGCTTTACCACTTGTTGCTCCATATAGTGCAACATTTCCGATAATGATATTTTCATCCTGTTTAAACTTAGCTGCTTTAGGTGGATATACTATAAGCTTTCCACCTGACAAGCCTTTTCCAAAATAATCATTTCCATCACCTGTGAGTTCGAGTGTCAGTCCCTTTGGAATAAATGCACCGAAGCTTTGGCCGCCAGCACCGTTACATTTTACTGTAAATGTATCTTCCTCAAGTGTATCCTCATATTTCTTAGTTATTTCTGAACCGAAAATTGTTCCAAATGATCTATCTGTATTGCTTACATCAAGTTCAATACTTCTCTTTTGTTTGTTTTCAAGAGCTGTCTTAAATTGTTTGCACAATACCCTTTCATCAAGAGTTTTTTGCAGCTCGAAATCATATACTTTCTTATTGTTATACTTCTGTGGCTCTCTCACAAAATCAACGTTAAGGATTTTTGATAAATCAACGCTCTTTGCTCTATCAGATGAAGGATTCGCTTTTACTCTCAGCAAATCATTTCTTCCCACAAGCTCATCAACAGTTCTGACTCCTAACTTGGCCATGTATTCTCTTAATTCTTCAGCAATAAATCTCATGAAATTAACTATATACTCCGGCTTTCCTTTGAATCTCTTTCTAAGTTCAGGATTCTGAGTTGCAACGCCCACAGGACATGTGTCAAGATTACATACTCTCATCATTACACATCCCATTGTTACAAGTGGTGCTGTTGCAAATCCGTATTCCTCTGCACCCAGCATCGCTGCAACAGCTACATCTCTACCACTCATAAGCTTGCCATCTGTCTCAACAACAACCTTATTTCTAAGGCCATTTGATATAAGTGTCTGATGTGCTTCTGCAAGTCCCAGCTCCCAAGGAAGTCCTGCATTGTAAATAGAATTTCTTGGTGCAGCGCCTGTTCCTCCATCATATCCTGATATGAGAATTACCTGTGCTCCTGCCTTTGCAACACCTGCAGCAACTGTACCAACTCCCGCTTCCGATACAAGCTTTACTGAAATACGTGCATCTGTATTTGCATTCTTGCAGTCATATATAAGCTGTGCAAGATCCTCAATTGAATAAATGTCATGATGAGGTGGTGGTGAAATAAGGCTTACACCCGGTGTTGAGTGTCTTGTTTTTGCAACCCATGGATAAACCTTCTTTCCAGGTAGATGTCCACCTTCACCCGGTTTAGCTCCCTGTGCCATCTTTATCTGAATTTCCTTTGCGCTAACAAGATATTTAGAAGTAACACCAAATCTTCCCGATGCAACCTGCTTGATTGCAGAACATTTATCTATCTTCGCACCTGCTGTCTCAAGTCTGTCAAGGCTTTCACCACCCTCACCGCTGTTAGATTTACCACCTAACATATTCATGGCGATAGCCATTGTCTCATGTGCTTCCTGTGAGATTGAGCCATAGCTCATTGCTCCGGTTTTGAATCTCTTAACTATTGAATCAACACTTTCAACCTCATCAATCGAAATTCCTTTTTCAGGATAATTGAATTCAAGAAGCCCTCTTAAATTTACAGGATTCATCTCATCATTAATTAGTGATGTGTATTGCTTAAATAAATCATAATTACCTGTTCTTGTTGATTCCTGAAGAAGATGTATTGTCTGTGGATTATATAAATGCTCTTCCTTTCCACTTCTAAATTTATGGCTTCCTCTGCTGTCTAATGTTAAATCAACTCCCAGTTCAAGTGGGTCAAATGCTTTTGAATGCAGCTCATCAACATTCTTTTCGATGTCCTTAAGGGTAATTCCACCAATTCTGCTTACTGTATTTGTGAAGTATTTTTCCACAACCTCATTTGATATACCAATGGCTTCAAATATCTGTGAACCCTGATAAGACTGGATTGTTGAAATTCCCATTTTTGATGCTATTTTTACTATTCCATGAAGAACCGCACTGTTATAATCATTTACTGCTGCATAATAATCTTTATCAAGCATGTCCATATCAATAAGCTGTTTTATGGATTCCTGTGCAAGATATGGATTAATTGCACATGCTCCGTATCCGAGAAGCGTTGCAAAATGATGTATTTCTCTTGGTTCGCCACTTTCAAGTATAATTGAAAGGCTTGTTCTCTTCTTAGTTACTACAAGATGCTGATGAAGTGCTGATACTGCCAACAGTGAAGGAATTGCTACGTGATTCTCATCTACTCCTCTGTCTGATAGAATAAGTATATTTGCTCCATCCCTATGTGCTCTGTCTGCTTCCACAAATAAGTGATTAATCGCCTTCTCAAGTGATGTGTTCTTATAGTAAATAATTGGAATTACAGAAACTCTAAAGCCCGGAACATTCATATTCTTGATTTTCAATAAGTCAGTACTTGTAAGTATTGGATTGTGGACCTTTAACACCTTACAATTATCAGAATTCTCTTCAAGAATATTTCCATCCCTGCCAATGTATACTGTAGTTGATGTTACAATTTCTTCTCTTATTGCATCAATTGGAGGATTGGTCACCTGTGCAAACAACTGCTTGAAATAGTTAAACAGCGGCTGTGGCTCGTCTGACAATACCGCCAGTGGTGAGTCATTTCCCATTGCTGCAATCTGTTCAGTTCCTGTTTTAGCCATTGGAAGAATTGAAGTTTTTAATCCCTCGTATGTGTAACCAAATGTTTTCTGAAGTCTCTTTCTCTCTTCAGTGGAGTACTCCTCAACCTTTCTGTTTGGAATTTTCAGGTCCTTAAGCTTAATTAGATTGCTATCTAACCATTCACCGTAAGGCTGTCTCTTGGCATATCTTTCCTTTAATTCATCATCATCTACAAGAACACCCTTTACAGTATCCACAAGAAGCATCTTTCCAGGTCTTAATCTTTCCTTTACTACCACTCTGGAAGGATCAACATCCAGCACTCCAACCTCAGACGAAAGTACAAGTGTATCATCATCTGTGATGTAATATCTTGATGGTCTAAGTCCATTTCTGTCAAGAACGGCTCCCATTATATCTCCATCTGAGAAAAGTATTGATGCCGGTCCATCCCAAGGCTCCATCATTGTTGCATAATACTGATAGAAATCCTTTTTGTGGCGTGACATTGTAGGATTGTTGTCCCAAGGTTCAGGAATTGTAATCATTACGGCGAGTGGTAATTCCATTCCACTCATAACAAGAAATTCAAGCGTGTTATCAAGCATTGCCGAATCTGAACCTTCCTGATTTACCACTGGCATTACCTTGTGCATTTCACCCTTAAGGTATTCAGATGCCATATTTTCTTCTCTTGCCTGCATATTATCTGCATTTCCACGAATAGTATTAATTTCACCATTATGAACCATTAATCTATTTGGATGTGCTCTCTGCCAGCTTGGGTTTGTGTTAGTACTAAATCTTGAATGAACCATAGCTATTGATGATTCATAATCAGGGCTCTGTATATCCTCAAAAAACAATCTCAGCTGTCCCACAAGGAACATTCCCTTGTATACTATTGTTCGGCTTGATAGTGATACAACATATGTGTTATCATTGCTCTGCTCAAACACTCTTCTTGCAACATATAATTTTCTGTCAAAATCAAGACCTTTTCGTGTACTCTCCGGTCTCTTTATAAATGCCTGCATTATGCGTGGCATACATTCAACTGCCTTACTGCCCAGAACAGAAGGTGATGTTGGTACATCTCTCCATCCAAGGAATTCAAGTCCCTCTTTTTCAGAAATGATCTCGAACATTTTCATAGCTTGCTTTCTCTTAAGTTCATCCTGTGGAAAGAAAAACATTCCATAATCTCTCTCAGAACCTAAAAAGATGCCGAGTGGTTTGACCGCTTTCTGGAAAAACTTGTGTGAAATCTGTAATAGGATTCCCACTCCGTCTCCGGTCTTACCCTCGGCATCTTTGCCTGCTCTATGTTCTAAATTTTCTACTATCTTTAATGCGTTCTCTACTGTAGCATGTGTCTTAACACCCTTGATGTTAACTACTGCACCAATACCGCAGTTATCATGCTCAAAAGTTGGACTATATAGACCTTGTTCCTGAGCACTCCGAAATAAATTCTTCTGCTCCATGTCTTATTCCTTTCTTTTATTTATTAAATTTTTTATTAGTTTACTACAATCATATTTATTTGTAAATAAGAAATTTCAAAAAAATTGTCTGACTATTTCAAATTGTTATGTATTTCATGAAAAAGTCAGACAATTCTATTCTCTATAATTCGTCCTTAATTGCTTTATTTAGTTGTTTAATTTCAATTCCCATAAGTGCTAAACCAATGCAGACAGATATAACATCTGCCCAAAAGCCTGATGCAATTACACCATCAATTCCCATAAAAATCGGTAATATCAGCATAAGTGGAAGCAGCGCAATAATCTGCCTAGCCAGTGACATAATTGTTGCCTGAACTGCTTTTCCAACAGCCTGAAAATAATTACTGGTAATAATTGAGAATCCTGCCACAAAAACTGCGCCTAAAAATGTTCTCATAACCTTGCACGCATAATCAATCATTTCCGGATCATTATTGCCAAATACCGACAACATTACTTCCGGGAAGAATGTAACAAGAATCCATCCTATGGTTGATACTGTAGTTGCGGCAATTACACTGTATGTATATGTCTGCTTAATTCTCTTATAATTATGAGCACCCTTATTGTATCCAAGAATAGGCTGTGCACCCACACCGATACCAACGCAAATACCAATAATAAGCATGTTCACCTTGAGTACAATTCCCATAGCTGTCATAGCTGTGTTTCCTGATACCTCTGATGTCTTATTTCCATAATATACCAGAGACTGATTCATACAAATCTGTACAACTGCATTTGCACTCTGGATAATAAAGCTTGAAATACCGAGGGCACAAAACTTTGCCGACATTGGTACATCAATACTAAATACATATTTCTTCTTAATTCGGAGATTTCCCTTGAAAAATAAATACCACAAGGTTATCATGGCTGTAACTATCTGCGAAATTATTGTTGCCAAAGCGGCTCCTCTAACTCCCCAACCAAAAATAAATATAAATATTGGATCAAGAATTATATTGAGAACACATCCACATACAAGCCCAATCATACTTATCTTAGGACTTCCGTCCGCCCTTACAAATGCTGCAAGGCCGCTTCCTATTGCCATAAATACTGTACCAATCAGAATAATGCTTACATAATCTTTAGAATATCCCATTACTTCACTCGTTGCACCAAGCATTTTTAGTAATGGTTCAAAAAATACAGCACATACCATACATAATATAAATGAGAATATTACTGTTAACGAAAAGGCATTTCCTAATATCTTTTCAGCCTCATCATTTCGCTTCTCTCCCATTCTAATTGAAGCAAGTGCCGCTCCACCATTACATATCAATAATGCTATGGCTAATGTAAATGTAATAAGAGGAAAAGCAACCGTTGTTGCCTGGTTGCCTAATGATTCTACTCCTCTTTGAATAAATATCTGATCGACAATATTATATATTGAATTAACTATCATAGCGATTACCGATGGAACCGCAAACTTTACAAGCAATTTTCCAATTGGTTCACTTCCAAGAGGATTAACTCTGTTATTCATATTAATTTGTCCTTTCTATTATTACATCAAGAAATCTTTTATCTTCTTGCTTCTTACAGGATTACGTAATTTTCGAAGAGCTTTCGCTTCTATCTGACGAATTCTTTCTCTAGTTACATTAAATTCCTTGCCCACCTCTTCAAGTGTTCTTGGATGTCCATCCTCAAGTCCGAAACGAAGTACAATTACCTGTTTCTCCCTTTCCTTAAGGTCCTCAAGAAGTAAATCAATGTGTTCTCTGAGCATTACAGATTCTACATTCGCTTCCGGTGTAACTGTATTGTTATCAGCAACGAAATCTCCAAGATTTGAATCGTCCTCCTCACCAATAGGTGTCTCAAGGGAAGCTGGTTCTCTTGCAATCTGCATAATCTCTAACACCTTGCTTTCCGGCATATCAAGTGCTTCTGCAAGTTCAGCTGATGATGGCTCGTATCCCAGTTCAAGAGTAAGCTTTCTCTGCATCTTAGACATTCTGTTAATTGTCTCAACCATATGAACAGGTACACGAATAGTTCTAGCCTGATCTGCAAGTGCTCTCGTTACAGACTGTCTGATCCACCATGTTGCATATGTGCTTAATTTGAAGCCTTTATCGTAATTGAATTTCTCAACACCCTTAATGAGTCCAAGATTTCCCTCCTGCACAAGATCAAGGAAGCTCATGCCTCTTCCTGTATATCTCTTCGCAATACTTACAACAAGTCTAAGATTGGCCTCTATAAGCCTATCCTTGGCAACAGGGTCTCCCTCTGACTTTCTCTTTGCAAGACGTAATTCCTCTTCTGCTGAAAGAAGTGGTACTGTACCAATTTCCTTCAAGTACATTCTTACAGGATCCTCAGTTCCCACACCTTCGAGTAAATCAATAGCATCTAAATCAATATTTTCTTCTTCTATCTCAAGATCATCATCTGATGAATCTAACAGTAATTCATCATCTGCCACTGTTAAATCTCCCTCAGGTCCCCTTACAATATCAATCTTATTATCCTCCAAATATTGGCAAATATAATCCATCTGTTCCGGGTTGAGTTCTATCCCTTTAAAATGATCATTTATTTCCTTTAAATCAAGTATATCCTTTTTCTTTCTAGCTAATTCAACTAGTTTCTTTAATTCTTCAACGAACTTTTCTTCCATAGTGAAATCGTTCTTCCTTTCTCTGCTCAAAATACACTCTTAGCACGGCTCAACATTATACACAAAAAAACAGTCGGTGTAAACCGACTATTTAAAAATAATTTATTTTTGGTAAAATATATTATTTTTTGTCGAATATTGCCGTATTTATTGTTCCTTTTTTAGATATTCCGGACATAATATTAATTGCTTTGTTATAATTTCTAATTGCCAGCTTTCTTGGCGCACCACCATACTCACCGTCAATAACCCATGGCACCTTTGTTTCTGATTCAAATACAATCTTAGATGCCTTGAAGCTAATAATAGCATCTGACTTAACTTCCATTCCAAGTAAATTAGCTAATACCATCTGAAGCTCTATTGGATTCTTGAGCTTCTTAATTAATGTCACCTCAAAAAGACCATCATCAAGTACAATAGATTTACCTGTAATGCCTCTAAATCCACCAACTGATACAGCATTTGTTACCATTCCATAAATAAAATCTTCTTCAATAGTCTTTCCATCATATGTTACCTTCATGCGATATGGCTTAATAGCAGCAAGCTTGGTCACTGCCTCCAATATATATGCAGAATGTCCCATAATGTTCTTCATCTCCTGAGGTGTCATGTATGATACATCTGTAAACACACCAAAAGCTGCTATGTAAATAAAATTCTTTCTATTAAAGCCACCAATGTCAATTGCCACAGGTAATCCTCTTACAGCTACCTCTGCTGCATCAACCATTTTCTTAGGTATCTTCATTCCTATTGAAAAATCATTGGTGCTTCCTGCAGGTATGTATCCAAGAACGGGCTTGTCTTCGAGTTCCATCATACCTGAAATAACTTCACTTAGAGTACCATCACCACCACTGCAGACAATTCTATCATACATAAAACCATACTTCTCTACATATTCCTTAGCATCCAGCTTCTTCTGCGTAGGTCGAACTTCTACCTGATATCCTGCAACGCAGAAAACATTAAGTATGTCGGAAAGATTCTCCTTGATTAATCCTTTGCCTGAGCAGGGATTGTATATGAATAACATTTTCTTCATAGTGTTCTTGTGTACTCCTTTAACCAGTTTTTCTCATCATCATTCAAAAATGGTGCTATAGTATTATATACCATTACATGATAATTATTCAAGTTCTGAATATCAGTTTTATCTAAATATTCGACATTTATTGCATCGAGATCTATCGGAACCATAGTAAGCTGTTCAAATTTCAGAAAAGTTCCGTATTCATTTTCGCCATTTGTGACACATAATAGTTCGTTTTCTGTTCTTATACCATATTTTCCTTCAAGGTACACACCAGGTTCATCTGTGGTCACCATTCCAGGCTCAAGAACGCATCCGTCGCTCCTCTGTGGAACACTCTTCCACCTGA
>CAZBKO010000049.1:0-15655 GCA_964492545.1 uncultured Lachnospiraceae bacterium | reverse complement strand
TATCATTATTCTATAAAATCAAAGGTCTGTGGATAAAACTGCGGAAACTCAAGCATTGACATATCGTGACATTTTTTGTATAATATAAATGTGCTACAAACACTATTATTACTTTTTATTTTTTTATTTTTTTCATTGTTGTATTCCTGTTTTGAAGGCCAGGAATACAATCTCCTTATTCTTTTATTAGAATATAGCCCTAACGGAATGGGCAGAGAAGAAGACACTCAGTCGCGATGGGTGTCTTTTCTTTTGCAAAAAAACAAATGGATATACTGTTTCCGTTTTGAGCATTGCTGTTTATTAACTATTTATAAACAATAACTCAATTGACCAGTCACACTATAAATTATATAATATACATATCTAGAGAGGTGACTTTATGTACACATTGCTGACTTCCTTTCAATCCATTGGAATCATAATACTAATACTGGAAATTTTATATGTACTCAAACAGAGACCATCTTCACTAACGTCTCTTTTTCTTATGTTTACAATATGCAGCTTCATCAATTCCCTGGGTTATCTATTGGAGATGCATTCAACATCCCTGGGGGAATCACTTCTGGCAATCAGGTTCACATATTTTGGGAAGGTATACGTAAGCCTGCTTATGCTATTATTCATTGTAAAATATTGTGCCATTCGTTTATCCAAATATATCATTTATATCCTGTTCTGTTTTCATACGGTAATTGCATTTCTTGTGTTATTTAGCGACTATACCAACTTATACTATACATCTGCCACATTTACTTCAAGCGGATTATTTCCACATGTTGTGCTGTCCCATGGCATCTTCTACTATATTTACGGAGTAACCTGCATTATTTATCTGCTGTTGATTCCACTGATTTGCATTTTCAGATACCGACAGGTCTCTAATAAGAAAGAGAAGCATCAGATACTGGTTCTCATGCTGATTACTATTGTTCCTTTAGCCGGCTATACAATGTTTTTATCAGGTATTACCCATGGTTATGACATTACCGCAGCAGCTTATGTTATTTCATCGATTACCATATTCCTTACATTTATAAAAACAGGCTTCTTTGATACCATTGAGTTAGCCAAGGATAGTGTTCTTGATAATCTTGATAATGGAATTGTTGTTCTTGATAATGCTAACAGACTTTTGTATTTTAATCAAATTGCAACAGATATTTTTCCGGAGCTTGCCAAACCCTCTACACGGGAAATCATCGATTATCTGTTTGGGCTTGTGTATTCCCGCGAGAATTACATAAAGAATAAGCGTGTTTATTCTGCAAGAATTCAAGTTGTTTATTCTAAGCGTGTTGTAAGAGGTAAGATGATAGTTCTTAATGATATTACAGATTCCTACAACTATACACGCAACCTTGAGGCCGCAGTTGCTGACCAGACCGAGCAGCTCAAATACATGCAAAGCACAGTTATCACAAGTCTTGCCAGCATAATTGAAGCTAGAGATGGTGTTACAGGACAGCATGTCAAGAGGACAAGTGCTTATGTTCGAATAGTAACACATGCCTTGAAGACTCAGGGCTGCTATCCGGATGAGCTTACAGATGCGCAGGTTGATAATATTATTCAAGCTGCCCCTCTCCACGATATTGGAAAAATTGCAATTCCTGATTCCATTTTATGCAAACCTGCAAGACTTACTCCTGAGGAATTTGAGATTATCAAAACACACCCTGCCATAGGTGCTAATATGATTGAAGAGATTTTAAAAGAGGTTGAACATGATGATTATCTAAAGGTAGCAAGAGATGTTGCTAATTATCACCACGAAAAATGGGATGGTTCCGGTTATCCGTGTGGTCTTAAAGGTTACGATATTCCTTTGTCAGCAAGAATTATGGCTATCACAGATGTTTTTGAGGCACTTATTTCAGAACGTCCATATAAGAAGGGCTATTCTTACGAGAAATCAATTGAAATTATAAAAGAAGGTTCAGGACAGCATTTTGATCCGGTTATAGTCGATGTATTTCTCAGCGTTATTGAAGATATAAAACGCGTAGGATAAATAGAAAACGCCAAGGCTGTGTATTATCAAATACGTACCTTAGCGTTTTTATTTTCACAGCATCCCGTAGCTGTCTGCTTAACTATAATAAGTTCAATCCTTTGCTCTCATCGCATCCAAGCATAATATTAAGGCATTGTATTGCTGCCCCTGATGCACCTTTACCCAAGTTATCAAATCTTGTTGACACTAATATTCTGTCTTCATTTCCTGTTACAAATATCTGAATTCCGTCCCAGCCTGAGCATCCGTTTCCACCAAGAAATCCTCTTGAATCAGCTTCTGCTCCAAATGGCATAACCTTTATGAATTGTTCTCCATCATAATATTTCTCAAAGAAATTGTGGATACTTTCAGGTGTATTATCACCCTTTAACATATCAACATATAAAGGAATCGTTACAACCATTCCACTGTAATAATCTGCAACGATTGGGGAAAATAAAGGTAATCTATCAAGCCCTGTTATTGCCTTCATTTCCTTAAGGTGCTTATGTGTCTGTCCTAAAGCATATTCCCTTGGTGCCTTAAGCTCCTCTATTCTATCTTCGGCCTCATACTCAGCTATCATCTTTTTGCCACCACCGCTATAGCCTGTAAGTGAAAATGCTGATATAGGATAGTCACTTGGAAGAATTCCACCAGCCACAAGTGGATAAGCCAGCGTAATAAATCCTGTCGCATGACATCCCGGAACAGCTATTCTCTTGCCGTTCTTAATTGCCTCACGATGTTCTTTAGATAATTCAGGATAGCCATATGCCCATCCCTGTTCTGTTCTATGAGCTGTAGATGTATCAATTATTCTAACATTATCATTATCCACAAGAGCAACCGCTTCTCTCGCTGCTGCGTCCGGCAAACATAAAAAGGTAATATCAGATGCATTAATATACTTCTTAATCTCCTTTGGATCTTTTCTAAGTTCTGACGGAATCTTGAGTAATTCTATATCATCTCGACCCTCAAAACGTTCAAATATACGTAACCCAGTAGTACCTTCGCTGCCATCTATAAATATCTTAGTCTTCATAAGTAATACCTTCCTTTATCATAAATTGTATAATTATTCATTATACCTTTATTGAATAATATGTCAACCCGAAGTTATTTCTGTGGAATTTCTCAGCATAAATACAATGCTAATAATAAGCACGACTCCTTCTACTATTGGCATGACAATCCACAAGCTGTCCGCACCAAATATTATCGGAAATATCATTATAAACAGGCAGCTTAAGAAAATGTTTCTGCATAACGATATGCACAGCGACTGCTTCGCCTTTAATACGGCCTGAAGATAATATGATGTCAACAAATTCACACCCATAGGCAAAAATGTCACAAAATATAATCTAATTGCCATGTCAGCAATTCTTTCCATTTCAGCATCCGCACCTACAAATATTCTGCTTACAATTTTGGGAAATATTATTCCGACAGCAGAAAATATTGTCCCCATTAGCACTATTGTTATAATCGACATTTTCTTAACTGTTTTAATCCTATCTCTATTTCCAGCCCCGAAATTAGTTGCAACAATTGGCTGTATAGACTGTCCTACACCGGTAAAGAGAGAATTAAACAAAATCACACAATTTGATATAACGCTGTAAACAGATAATGAAACATTGCCACAGTACTTTAAAATCTGAATATTGAACAGGAGCACAATAAATCCATTGGCAAATTCATTAAAGAAACTTGGTATCCCGTTTCCTATAATTCTGCAAATACTGCTTACCATTTCTTTAGGCCTGACTATTTTTATGGTGTTCCTGCAGGACATAAAATGTGTCATTCCTATGGACACCTGAATAACCATTCCTATGGCTGATGCGAGAGCCGCTCCTCCAATACCGAGTTTAAATTCAAATACAAACAATATATCAAGTACTACATTTGCAATACCTCCTGATATAACTCCGAGCATAGCACGATTGGGGTCATTATCAGCTCTCACAATTATTGCTACGTAATTTGAAAATACTGCTGCCGGTATAAATATATCTATATATTTCATATACGAAAATGCATATGGATACAATTTATCATTTGCTCCAATTATCCTTAAAAATGCAGGCATACCAATTATGTATGTTCCCCACAATACCAGTGTGATTAACGACAGCACTATTAGAGAAACTGTAAAATAATTATTTGCTTTTCGAATGTTTCCCGTTCCCTTGTGAACACTCATTTGAACCGAGCTTCCCACACCAAATAATATGCCGGTTGACATTAAAATACATAGTAGTGGAGTTGTTATACTTAGTGCTGCAAGTGCATCAGCCGATACACCCTTACCTATTACAATTGCGTCTGTCAATGTATAAATTGACATCACCATGGCGCTTCCAAGCGAAGGTATAAGAAATCGCCAATAAAGTGTCTTAATGTTATCTTTTAGTAAATTCATCATTTCCTCCAAAAAAATAAGGCCAGATAAGAGTTATCTTATCTGGCCATGATTACATGTCCATCCGGGAATCTTGATTTCAAGACACCTTGCAAGGCACATTATGTGCCGTCCGACTGTGCTATTATATCAAATAATTATAATTTGTCAACTTTTTATCCTGCAAATCCGCAATAGTATCTGCACTGAACATCCTTAACATTTCCATTCTCGATTGTCATTGATATCATCAGATTATTTGCTGCCTCTCCTGTTACATAACAATCGTATTCATTCTTGTAGAATCCATACTCCTCAATCTTGGTGACTGCCTCTGCCTGTGACATTCCCGGATACACTCCAAACATTGTAATATCGCTGTATTTCTCCTTATAAATAACTGAACCAGCATCTACCTTTCTAATATCAAACACATTTTTTCCATCAACAGTGCAATTTGTAAGATATTCGTCAGATCCTGAATCTACACAGCTGGCATTCAGCTTCGTTTTCACTGCCTGCTCAAATTCTTCGATATTTAGATTATTATCCTGTAGAATTACTCCTAAATCATTGTCGACATCACCGCCATTAGATAGATATGTATTCTTCAACATTTCAAGATATTCTTCCGTATATTCTACATAATTCTTTGGCTCCAATGTATTCCATATCAAATCAATTTTATCATCATCGCCCACGCATTTCTTATACCATGCATCATAGTCGGTCTTGTCCATTATTGTTTCAGTATCATTTTCAGTTACATAGTAAATAATTCCATCTTTGTCTTTATCCTGGTCCGTTGGGAATGGCTTTCCATCATAATCTTTATCACTGTATGATTTGTCCCACGCATAAACGCTTGCAATAATGTCATATTTATCCTCTGCTACATTGTATTTGTAAACCTGATATGGCCATACATCCGAGTATGTCTGATTGTGCGATTCATTCGCGATTGTAATTCCATTACTATAGTGTGTAGCTGCCGGATAAATTTTCAATTCACTGTTAAGCGCACCTTTTTCTACATCATATCCGTACACTTCATATTTCATTCCTGCATTAGATGTGTAAGTATAAGCTATTATCAGTTCTTCATTTCCGTCTCCATCTATATCAAATATAGAAAATTCATTATTTAGTACTGAACTATAGTCACCCTCATCTACGAGCGTATCATCCGGCCATTTATAACCCATTCCCAAGGTTGCCAACACATCTGCAAATTTTTGACGGCTCAATTTAATACTTTGTTCGTTTTCCTCATCTATACTTACAATTGGTTCAGTTTCAGTCTCTGTTTCTGTTTCTGTTTCTTTCTCGCTTGTTGTGTTTTCTGATACAGCTGTCGTATCCTTAGCAGATGACTTCGGACTTCCTGCACAGGCTGTAAAGCTTGTCAGACTAAATGTTATTATGGCTGCCGCTGCAATGCCTCTCACGTATTTTCTTTTCACTAAATTGCATCTCCTTTGTGAACAATATATTTATCAGCAAACTGCTCTCCACACACAGGTTTTGAATAATAATAACCCTGTAAATGATGAACTCCTTCTTTGCTTAAAAAATCAACCATTTCTTTTGTCTCAACTCCCTCAGCAACAATTCCAACTCCAAGCTTCTTAAGCATGTGTATTACTGAATTAAGAAGAACCTTTGCTTTTTGTATGCTTTCTTCATCATCACATTTAAATCCAAATGCAGGCCATATGAGGCTTTTATCTATTTTTACAAGATCATAGCTCACTGAATTCATTTGTGCCAGATTGGAATATCCCGTTCCAAAATCATCCATCGAAAAACTAAATCCATCATTTTTTAATGCATTTATATTATTTGAAAGGGAATACCCGGCATCAACTGCCGCTGTCTCCGTAATCTCAAGATTTATCATTGATGGCGGGATTTTATAACGACTGGCAATGTCCTTAACCCGCATCTCAATATCAGGGGCTACAATCTGTATTCCCGACAAATTCACCTCTATATATCTGATGTCTGTATCTATAAGTTCATTTTCATTTATAAATCTTGACACCATTTTCAGAACCTTATCACCTATATCCATAATAAGCCCTTTTTCCTCGGCTAATGGTATGAATTCCTCAGGTGAAATGTATCCAAGCTCTGTGTCCTCTTTCATTCTGATAAGTGCTTCTGCTGAAGATATCATTCCTGTTTCCGGCCAGAATATTGGCTGATAGTACATTTCAAAACCATCCTCCTTAAGTGCTTTCACCAATAATTGATATATCTTGTCCTGTCGAAGCTTCTTATCTAGAATAGCCTTATCTAGAACCTTTATGATAGTATTTTCTTTTTTGACCGGTGTTTTTGCCATGTAACTAATAAGCTCACATACATCATCTCTATCTGATGCATATTTTTTGATATCAACAATGTCAATATGGTACTCGATTTTTACATTTCTGAATTCGTTATGCATTAGCGAGTATTCCATCCTCAATATATTCCTATATATAGATGATGTTTCCGTTATTTCTTCATTCTCAATAAAGAAGCACAATGAATTGTCGCCACTCCTAAATACATAATTGTTAAAATATCTTTCTATTATTGTTCTAGTGTACACCAACGCCTCTATTCCTTTTGAGTGTCCTAAAAGAGTATTGATTCTATCATAGTTATCGCACACTACATTTATTACGTACGCTTTGTTATTTCCTTCAAAATACTCGCTCAACATCTTATGAAATGCTGCATTGTTAAAAATCTCTATTTCTCCGTCCGTATTCTCCATTGGATTTTCAAACGAAAAATATGTAGCAAGAACCATCAGCACCAGTCCCAAGCCTGACAGCAAAATTCCCGGGTTCATCATTTGATATACAAGTACAGAAGCCCATATAATAAGTCCGGTTCTTGATGCAATTCTCTGATTTCGTCTCAAACTGTTATGTATATTAAATGTTTCGGCCAGTGCCAAAATAAAATATATAAAGCCACATGCATATACTGTATAAGCCATCGGTCCGTAGGAATATACTGTTGTCGCTCCCACATGATAATTAAGTTTTCCAAATATGACCATTACAATTGCAATTATCATCGGAATCAATGCAAGCATCATTTTCCTGCTGCCTAATCTTTTCTGATCATTTGCCAGTACAAATATGTAAAAAAATGCAATAAAAACATTTACTATTACCGACATAATAAACAGCTGGTGAAACACCCTGTTGACACTTTGAGGTACAGTATCCATATGGGATATTGTATATACAGTGATTATATCAAATATTAAGTTAAATCCGGTTGCTACAAGCATGCATCTAAAACATTTAGTTGAAAAAAGCTTTAAATGTTTGTTTCTCATATAGTCAAAAATCAATACAAGCAGCATAAGTATTGCAGCAATCTAAAAGCGTGTATTTAAATTAAACAACCTATTTCCTCCATCCGTACTCCTGAGGCTTGCGCCATCAAACGTACTTTTGTAATGTAGCATACAGTTTTTGAGGATCAATTGGCTTAGCCAAATGTTCGTTCATTCCTGCGTCTATACAATTCTGAATATCTTCCTCGTAGGCATTTGCTGTCATTGCAATAATAGGTACAGTCTTAGCGTCATCCCTCCCAAGCGACCTAATTGCGCGTGTTGCCTCCATGCCATTCATTATTGGCATTCTGATGTCCATAAGTATTGCCGTAAAGTTACCTGGTACCGATTGTGAAAATGCTTCAATACCCCTTTTTCCATCATCAGCAATGATAACTATAGCACCCTTCTTTTCCAATAGTCTTTTTATTATTTCCTGATTAAGAGGATGGTCCTCACACACAAGAAATGTTTTATTATTAAGGCTGTCATTAGCTTCATCATTCATATTCTTTTCTTTTGCAGCATTAATGTCGGTATCTGTTGCTATATCATACTCCCCTTCTATATAGAATGTGGTACCTTTACCCAATTCGCTTTTTACGGATATTTCCATATTCATCATATCACATATACGCTTTACTATGGAAAGGCCAAGTCCCGTACTCTCACCAATTGGCTTAAATACCTGATTTTCCTGAGAAAATGGCTCAAACATTCTTTGTTGGAATTCTTCACTCATACCAATTCCTGTGTCGGAAATTGCAGATTTCATTTTAACTTTATTATTGTTCAGCAGCTCAATATCAGTATGAAAACTTATTTTTCCACCTTCTGGTGTGAATTTCACCGCATTTGATAACAAATTAAAATATACCTGATTAATTCTGAGTTTATCCTGTAAAATCACAAATTTATCTACACCTGAATATGTATATTCAAAGTTAATGTTTTTCTGTTGACAGAGAGGATTAATTACAGCTGATATGTACTGTGCAAATTCTTCACCTGAATAAGGAACCATATGTATCTGCATCTTACCACTTTCAATATGCTCCATATCCAGCACATCATTTATTAATCCAAGTAAAAATTCACTGGCAGTGTCTATCTTCTTAAGGCATTCCTTTGTATCCTGAGGATTATCGTTGTCACTGGCAATATTACTCATACCCATTATGACATTTAACGGCGTCCTCATATCATGGCTCATCCTTGATAGAAATTCACTCTTGGCATGATTTGCCTCCTCAAGCTTTATTCTGCTGTTTTCTATTTCATGAATATATTTTGTTCTGGAATGATTATACGCAATAGCAGATATCACAATAATAAATACTATTATCAACACTACTACAATTTCTTTTCTATATATAAACAGCTTATCATTAAGTGACATATCATTCATCGTAAATTTGCTGTCTTCCTGTATTATTTTATCCTTCTCCTCCTCGGTAATCCTATAAATGCCCTTATTGAGTATTGATTGAAGTATTATGTCTTTTCTGTTGCCGCATATTTCATACACTATAGGAAAACTCTGATAATGTAATGTATCTAAATCACTATATAATGGATTTTCAAGCAGCCAATTGAGTATAAATGATGAATTTGCAAATGCTGCTATATCTCCATTTTGAAGTGCTTTTAGAGCCTCCTTATTGCTTTCATACTCTTTTATTCTAAACTTACCTAAATTCTTCATTTCACTAAGAATTCCCGGTGTTGATGATAGTACACCTATTGTATCATTGGCTTCTATTGTTTCGTTCCCAACTCTCACAGCCATTATCACTTCCGTGTCTATCATGCTTGTCGTTACAAAATATTTGTTCGAATTCGCATTTCCCGATACAGGCATAACAAGGGTCGTTGAATCTAACATTTCCACCGGCTCATCAGTTGTTATCGGCACATAGTTGAATTTTATTCCTATTTTATGGGAAATAAGATTAGCAATATCTATTGCTATTCCCTTGAATTCACCACTTTCCTCATCATAGTAGCTTACAGGCTTTCTATCAGAATACACAGCCATATCAATTTCTCCTACCGTATCAATATACTCTGCTTCTTCCTTAGTAAATGGTTCATTTGTTCTTTCCGGATAATACTTGGCATAAAGCGTTGTCTGAAGTGATGGATTTTCAAGCTTCATCTGTGTCATTGCGCTGTTAATAACGCTAAAGCATGGATTTCCTTTTAATGTTATTATGTAGTTATTGACTATTGTAAACCTGTCAAGTACTTTCATATCCCCAGTCTGATCCATAATATTACTTACAAGAGCATCTATTTTCCCATTTTTAAGATCATCATAACAGCTATTATAATCTTTGTAATAAATCAGATTATCAAATATTCCCTTACTGTTCAAATAATCATTTGCTGTTATCTTGCTCATCAAACTAGATGCTGCACCAATTTTCATTTTAGAAATCTTATCATAATCCTGATAATATACATCATCCTTTAAAGTCATTATTGCGTGGTAGGAATACATTATCGGCTCAACTGTATAGTCATATAGTTTTGATGGCGTGGTTGGTTCTGACACAGGCATTTTCACATCTACCTGACCACTCTCCATCATTTGCGCAATATCCTCCCAGCTGTCTACCGGCACATATTCCCATTCAACATTGATGTACTTCTTAAGTTCATTTAGATAATCCACACCATATCCACATTCATTTCCATTTTCATCATACTCAAAAAAGCCATCAAGCTGGTAAAAAGCAACCTTTATCTTCATGGGCGATGTATCTTCCTGAGATGCGTATATTGGACTGACAAATGAAATAATCATTGATAAGCTGATTATACACATTATAATACGATATATTTTTTTACTGTTCACGTTATCACCTTTGCAATATTTGTTGTATATTTTCTCCTTTATTATATATTTATTGGACAAACTTTACTAGTATTTTCATGAAAAAATGCAATTTAAAGAAACTAAAAAGACTATATGTCCGACCTACTTCTGTCTTCATATAGCCTTTTGCTTATATAAGTTCTTTTGAAATTGTTTCATACAAAACCAATGGCTTCATCGGTTTTGTATGATGTCCGTTCATCCCAGCCGCATATGATTCCTTTATTTCATCTTCATATGCATTAGCAGTCATAGCTACTATAGGAATTGTTTTTGAATCAGCTCTATCACTCATACATCTTATTCTTTTGGCTGCTTCTAATCCTCCCATAATGGGCATTCCAATATCCATCAATATTGCATCATATGTATTGCCGCTTCTATATTCATCAATACATTCCTGACCGTTTTGAACCCATTTCACATTGCAGCCTGTTTTTTTTAATAATCTTGTTGCTATTTCTGCATTTAGAGGGTGATCTTCAGCTATCAAAATATTTTTTCCACCGAGAATATTAATATAGTCTATGTGTTTTTCATTCTTTCCCATATTCTCAGCCTGTATTTCATCCTCACCTGCAAGCTCAAAATCAACACATATGACAAATTTCGTTCCTACCCCCAGTTCGCTTTCTACAGCTATTGTTCCTTGCATTAATTCAACAAGCTTTTTCACTATGGAAAGTCCTAATCCGCTTCCGGCATAGCACGATGTTGCTTCATTTCTCTCTTGTGAAAATGGCCTGAATATTCCATTTCTTAAATATTCCTGGCTCATACCAATTCCTGTATCTGTTATTGTAATAATATAATGCATAACATTATTATCTGTTCCAATGCTTTCAACACGCAGCTCGACTGTTCCACCTGACGGGGTAAATTTAATTGCATTTGATATCAAATTTACAAAAATCTGTTTCATGCGCATCGGATCTATCTTCACATATGTGTCCATATCCACATCCTTAGTGCACATACGAAATTCAATATCTTTTTGGCTTGCAGTCGGCTTTACCATTGTCAAAACATTATCTATAACATCTCTTGTCAATACAATTTCCGGTTCTAAAAGCATTCTGCCTGATTCAATCTTCTGAAAATCAAGGGTATCATTTATCAATCCTAATAAATACTCTCCCGAAAGCTTAATCTTTTCTATGCTTTTCTTTAGCGACTCTACATCATTTTCATCTTCAGACAGTTCAATTATTCCAAGTATTCCATTCATAGGTGTCCTCATATCATGGCTAACTCTTGAAAGAAACTCAGTTTTTGACTGGTTAGCCTTCTTAGCTGATATTAAAGCCTTTTGCAGTTCAGAATTATTATGTGCATTTTGTAAATACATGTTACCTGTGATTCTTGATAAATGTATTGAGCTTACCTTCCATCCCTCTGAACCATTTACACAGCACAGTGTTGCAATTGTTTCGGCATAATCGTCTGTCTCATCATCTGCCTGTATTTTACCCATTACAATAATTGTTTTGCAGTTTTCATTTATAGGATGCTCCTGTATAGAATCTATAACTATATAAATTTGTCCTTGAATTGCTTTTACATCTGATATTAACAAATTTTCCAATTCATATATATTAGTAGCTATGCTTCTATAATCTGTACCAATGTAATATATGTCATTAGTTACACAATTTAGTGCTTTATCTGTGTCTCTGTCAGTGTAGTAAGCCTTAATCAATGAATTAACGACATCTAATGCAGACATATATATCATAGGTCATCGCTCCTCCTTTTGAATTACAACTTATTTATCAGGGAAGAATATAGTTTACAAGTTGGTGGTGATGATTTTTATTCAGATCTTGTATTTTATCATCGAGATTTAAAATGTCTTGTTGCCATTGAATTAAAAGTCGGGAAATTCAAACCTGGATATGTATCTCAATTAGATTTCTATCTTGAAGCGCTTGATCGTCAAGTGAAAAAGTCCGATGAAAATCCAAGTGTTGGCTTGCTCCTATGCGCTTCAAAAAATGACGAAGTTGTTGAATACTCCATGAGCAGAACAATGTCACCGATGCTAGTATCAGAATATCAGTTAAAACTGCCTGATAAAGCAGTGCTCCAAAAGAAACTACAGGAATTAGTTAATATTCCTGGAATAGAAGAATAAATGAATGCCACCAAAGAAGCATGTTTCATTTCTTTGATGGCATTTTTACTATAAAACTTTTGTTATTTTCTTATTATTTAATGAGCCTATAATAATCAATAAGGAACCGCTAAGCAGCAATAATATACACCAATCAATAGCATATGATGTATCGCCAGTCTCGGGTGATTTAGTCCCAGTACTTGTATCAACAGTAGTTTTTTGTGGAACATCTGTTGTGTTCTGTGGGTTATCTATATTTGCTGCATCATTTTCTTTTTTAACAGTTATAGTGTTATATGTTCCACCATCATAATCAGCTACTTTAACGATATAAGTATCTCCTGAAAACGTTCTGTTTGAAAATTCATTACTATATGTTCCATTGGAAACAGAAACACTTTCCATCGCTAATAATTCAGATTCGTCACTATTATAAACACAAATCACAGCTGCAATAACTGATGCATCTGTTGTCCCTGATACTGTCAACATATTGTCCTTTAATTTTCCACTTACAGAAAGAACATTAGCAGCCATCACACTTTGAACAGGGATTACAAGCGTGCATATCATTAATAACATAGTCAAAAAAAATCTTATCTTATAATTCTTATTCATCAAGGAACCTCCTATTCATTGTCTGCTTTCCACGAAACACCTGCGCCTGATCCAAAACTAGCTCCAGTAAATTGCGTTACTTTTCCAGAAAATGAGCCAGTTGCAACCGCAGTTACAGATACTGATAAAGGTTTATTTGCTGGATTACCTGACCAAATCAAGTAATCGCCCCCTTTTGTTCCATTTCCTACGCATAATGTCTCTTCCCCTTGTATTCCAGCTATTACCTTCATTTCTATTGTTCCATCTTGGTGTTTAATTGTAGCTATCATATCAAAGTCAGTACTAGTTTTTGACATATCATAATAATAGGTTGCTATTATTTTCGTTGTAGTACCATCCGACCAATCAATCGGGCATCCTGGTTGTGTACCATGAAGTGTATCTGATAAATACCCCGTGTCTCCAGAATTATTTGTGTATAGATGTATTTCAATCCCTTTTCGAACTATTTTAAGATATCTTACATCACCATTGTTACAGGTTACCTTAAATAAAACCGTATCATAAAAATCAGAATTTATAGTTGCTGAAAACGGATCTGAGTTCGTGCCTGCTCCCTGTATAGTTACGGCATTTTGAGGTATGTCCACGGTTTCAATTGATTGAAATCCATTTTCAAAAGGATCAACAATTGCAATTGTTGAGTTTTCATAATATGTTTCAAGGATAACTGCTTTTTCCTTAGTAGTTGCACTGGCTAAATCAGTTAATTGAACATTACCAAACTCCCATCCATCAGCCTTTTTCTCTCCATTTGGGAAATCTATTGAAACAGGTCTAGATGACTGTTTTACTATAGTGATGGAGCAATTAACATTATAATTTGTAATTGGGTGATCATTCATTGGATCATCATCATCTAATATTGGTGGTTGCCAGTAATCTGTAACATGCCAGCTTCGGACTGTTTGTGTTGTATCATTCGCTTGATTTGTTTTATTTAGGCATAAATCATTTGTTCCTGCTACCTGTCCTTCGCTAATTGCATATACATTCATTGAGTCAAAATTGCAATCGCTTGGAACTGTAAATATATTTTCCGGATTTTCTATGGTGTTCACGTCAATCATTTGTGTTCCGCCGTTCCAAACAAGGTAAAGAGAAATTGGACTTTGAGATTCATCTCCAGGTCCAGGATTTGGCTGATCTCCACCTTGTTCTCCACCATTATCAGATTGAAACTGAATAAGAACATTAATTGAGGTAGTCTGATCCAATTCATCGAGCTGATTATAAATAATATGATTCTCACTATTTACTTTCGTTTTTGAACCGCCTATTTCAATGCCACTTTCGGAATCTATACGATATCCTTCTTCTGGATTAATTGCAATATCAATAGATGTTGCATCATTGGGAATCGTAAATGACTGTCCCATTGTGATTGTTCCATTTGCATCATCACCAGTTCCATTCGTGGAATATGAAATTGATCCATGTGATTCATTGTTTGTAACTGTAATTGATCTAGTTCCTTGTGCAGATACGGCAAATGGAACTTGTAAAATAACCATGCACAACACTAATAATATTCCTATGATACATTTTCTTTTTCTTACCATTTTTGTATCCTCTCTTTCTGTTTAACGTGTTTTATTTTTGTATTCCAGTACCGCCACAAGCTTGACACTTAAAAGTTCCTCCGCATTCAGGGCAATCAATGGCTGTTCCAACTCCTTTACAGTGAGTGCATAAGTAGTGATGTGTTCCACCGCATGTTGCACATGTTTGACCATGATCTAATCCATTTTCATCACACATAGGACATGTTTCGTATCCAGTACCGTTGCATGCAGGGCATTTATCCTTTCCACCATGGCATCCCACACATTCTCCAGAGCCTCCGCAACGAGAGCACATGGTAGATTCTTGTTCAGAGCTTTGATTTTGTATTTCTGCTTGTTCGTTGTCTTGTGAATCACTATTTACAACAATAGTCGCAGTTACATTTGAATCATCTAATAATTGACTTATATCATCTTTGATTCCAAATAGTAGATTATCCTTTTCTACATCTTGATTTGTCACATCATCAATTGTAATTGATATGTCCATTCCCTCTTTTAAATACTGTTTTTCAATCGCAGCTGTTACTATTTGTTCCATACCGTCTTCCAGTATTAAACCTTTTAATTTTAAATCAGCATATGCATCTTTTGCATCGTCGTTCAAATACTCAGCACCTAAAATATAGTTTTCAATATCTAAATATAACTTTATCTGAGGCTTCGTGTATAGTTGTGGCTAACTCCACCTCAAATTTATAAATTTACAAT
>CAZBKO010000048.1:0-15807 GCA_964492545.1 uncultured Lachnospiraceae bacterium | reverse complement strand
TGATGGGAATTCTTTATGATGTAAAGGTGAATACAATTAATTATCATTTACAAAAAGCGTTTAAATCAGGTGAACTAGATAAGAATTCAGTTGTTCGAATTTTTCGAATAACTGCCAGTGATGGTAAGCCATATAATGCGCAACATTACAATTTGAAAGCGATTATTGCAGTAGGAAACAAAGTGGATTCTCCGAGAGCAGTGCAATTTCGAAAATGGGCAAACGATGTGATTGAAGAATATACCATCAAAGGATTTGCTATGGATGATGAGCGATTGAAAAATGGTGGAACCGTACTTACAAAAGACTATTTTGAAGAACAGTTACAGAGAATTCGTGAAATCCGTTTATCAGAGAGAAGATTTTATCAAAAGATTACGGATATCTATGCTACCAGTATAGATTATGATCCGAAAGCAAATTTGACCAAAGCATTTTTTGCCAAAGTACAAAATCAGCTTCATTGGGCAATTCACGGAGAAACTGCAGCGGAAGTGATTTATCATCGGGCAGATAGTGAAAAAGAAAATATGGGATTAACTACATGGAAAGATGCACCAGATGGGAAAATACAGAAATTTGATGTAGTGGTGGCAAAAAATTATTTATCAGAAAAGGAATTAACGGCAATGTCCAGAATCGTGAATGCTTATCTTGATTTAGCTGAAATGAGAGCGGAAGAGCAAATCCCTATGACAATGGAAGATTGGGGAAAGCAGTTTGAAGGAATGCTTCGTTTATCTCAGAAAGAAATTTTAACTAATGCTGGAACTATTTCAGCAGAGATTGCTAAGCAGCATGCAGAAGCTGAATTTGAGAAATATAGAATTAAACAGGATCAGTTGTTTGAGAGTGATTTTGATAGATTTTTAATAGAAGATGAAGGTGGTGATATTGTTGAGTAAGTTAGAGCAATTAATAGAAGAGTTATGTCCGGATGGGGTGGAGTATAAATGTTTGAATGATGTTTGTACAATTCAAAAGGGGAGTCAGTTAAATAAAGCAAAATTGAAAGATGAGGGTACTTATCCAGTAATCAATGGAGGAATAAGTCCTTCTGGTTATTGGGATGAATATAATTTTGATGCAAATTTAATTACGATAAGTCAAGGTGGTGCATATGAATAAGAAAAAAAATATTTTTGTACTAGTATTTATGATGCTTATTATGATAACTTGTGTTGCGGTGAAGTCACAATCTATCATGGCAGCGGAGGAGGATGAAAGGCTAAGTCTTAGCATTGTTGATTACAACAGCAATGAAATAACATCCGCTAAATACGGATATACCCAACAATATGGCACATTTGATGTGTTAATAAGAGTCGATTATGATGTTTATCAGCACACAACAGTAAAGCTAAATGCATCGGTGTCAGATAATTCTGTACTGGAATATGATAGTGATAATAGCTATGGTAATACTGTGTTTGATGCTGATAACCAGTATTTAGGGTCAACACATTTGTGCTTTAGAATCAAGAAGGCAGGATATTCAAAGGTAACAGTGAGAATCGGTGATGTAAGTAAAGCCTTTGATGTTTATGTGAATCCTGAGGAATATGTTGATGTGTTAAGTGTTCGTCAGACAGGATATCGCACTGCATACTTAAAATGGAGTAAATGTACTGCGGCAACAGGATATGTAATCATGAGTGCAAACGCCGGAAGCAGCAAATTTACGGTTGTTAAATATGTTGCAGGACGGGATAAGGTTGCTGCAGGTGTAGATGCAGCATGGAATAAGAAATATACATACAGAGTTGTTCCATATGTTATGGCAGGCGGGAAAAAGCTTTTCAGCAGCAGCTATGGAGCAACTATGGATTTTGCAACTACTAATTATGCAACAAGCATAACAAGTGTTATGAAGAATGGTTCGTCATCACTAAAGGTTAAATGGAAACCCATAACCGGAGCTGTCAAATATATTGTGTATCGTTCCACAAGTGAGAATGGCACGTACAAGGCGGTAAAAACTGTCAAAGCCGGCAAGAATACATCATTTTCACAAAAGGTTTCAAAAGGGGTTCAGTATTATTACAAGGTGAGCGTTGTGTACAAGGAATGTACTTCAACAAAATCATCATCAGTGTGTGGCATGGTTCCAAAGAAGAGCAGTGCGAAGGCTGTAACTCAGACAAGAATGAAAATGTATCCTGCAATGGGTCAGTACAGTGGAAACTGGTCAACGCCTGACTGGACATACTATCATACAAAGGGAGGAAAGTTTTATAACGTTCAGATAAACGGTAGCAGCATGAAAATATATGCGCTAAACAGCTCATCACTTCGTGTTTCATCAGTTAAAACAGTAAAGCTTGGTTCATTTGACTCATTCGGCGGATTTTTTCAGGGTACAGATGGATACTTCTATGTAGCAGTGGGATTTAACAACTATAAAGAAAGTTCAACGAAGACAGTTGTAAAAGTATATAAATATAATAGCAGATGGAAGCGTGTAAAGACCTGTAATATTAAGGGAAATGCAACAAATATGTTCAAGGGGATTTATGTGCCATTTGATGCAGGTAACTGCCGAATGACACAGAGTGGTTCAACACTTTATCTCGAGATGGGAAGAACAATGTTTGCAATCGATGGTGTCAATCATCAGAGCAACATTGCATTTAAGATAAATACAAAAACAATGAAATACAAGAGTGCGCAGGATTCATATTCCAGTCATTCCTTTAACCAGTTTGTCAAGTTTAATAATGGTGATTTATTTATTTTAAATCATGGTGATGCATATCCAAGAGCGGTAGCATTAACATTGGTTAATAATTACGGCAAGTCTAATGAGACCAATATTACAAAGTCAGTATTTAATATTATGGGCGGCATAGGCGACAATTACACAGGCCTTACTGTCGGTGGTATGGAAGTGGGTGTAAACAATGTCGTCACCTGCGGAACGTCAGTACCACAGGGTAGAAAGGTTGCAGGAATAAAAGGAAATAGTTACAGCTATGCTAAAAATGTTTATGTGACAACAACAAACAGAAAAACGGGAAAAACGGTTTTCAGATGGCTTACGAACTATAATCCAAAGACATCTAAGACGGAGATTAGTGAGACAAGAATGGTAAAATTATCAGATAATTATTTTGCAGTAATGTACTCAACAATTACCGCTGGCGGTACAGAAAGAATGCATTATGTAGTTATTGATAATTCGGGCAAAAAAGTATATAGCAAGACATATAAATCAGTAAAATTTTATGCAGGCTCGCAGCCAATATTATACAAAGGAAATATTGTATGGACCGAGGCGTGGTATGCATCAGATTATGTAACTAGTGTAGTCAGGACATACAGGATACCAGCAATCTATTAAATAAAGCCTGAATGTGAAGTGCAATGGAAACAATCCTAGTTACTTAAGTGGATACAGAGGTGTGAAATACATGAAAATAGATGAACCCAATAAAATAATTTCATATTTTAAATTAGAAAAAAAATCACTGTGTATTGTCGCATTTACGGGTATAGTATACAACATTGGAATGACAGCCGGCCCTTTTTTTGAGGGTCGGCTTGCTCAATGTCTATATGATATTTCAGAGGGAAACAAGAAATTTATTGATATGCTTTTACTTGCACTAACATATATTCTTGTAATTGCAGTTGTGCAGGTTAGCAGAGCATTTAAGCGATTTTATGTAAGAAGATTTGCTAACAACACAAGCAAGAATATGCGACATATGCTATATAACAGTATAGTAAATACATCGGCTTTGGTAATGAAGAAAGAACACACCGGGAATATAATGACAAAAGCCATAAGTGATGTGGACGCCTGTGTAGAGGGAATGAGAAAATTTACAACAGAAATATTTGATACGGGCATAGTAATGATAGCTTACGCTGTGATGCTTATGTGTTATGATGTGAGACTGGCAATTATGTCGTGTGTATTTATTCCATTGGCATACATTATAGCAACTAAATGCAAGGGAATTGTATCTAAATACAATGAGAAGTATAAGAAAAATGCAGGAAAACTCAATCAGACAACAATGGACATTGTTGGAAATGAAATGACATATAGGGTGTTTGGCGTGGATGAAATCAGGTCAGAGATCTATGAAGATAGTTTGGATAAATATGCGAAGAGTGCAGTGATGGCAAATGTGTGGGAGAGTGCATTGCAACCAATATACTATATAATTTCAATGTTTGGTGCTGTTATTATTATTTACATTGGAAGCAAAAATGTTAATGGAACAGGTTATTCTGCGTGGGATATAGGTATGTTCACAACATTTTTTTCATGTTTCACAAAGCTGGCTGTAAAATCGTCAAAGGCAGCCAAGCTGTTTAATTCGGTTCAGAAGGCGCAGGTATCATGGAAACGAATACAACCAATGTTTAGAGAATACATTTCAAAAGATGTTCCGGATGAAAATATCAAAGTTGACAGTATAAGTTTTCGAAATGTGGGGATACACTATGATGGATTTGAAAATATTGTTGATAACATTTCATTTACGGCAACAAAAGGGCAGATTATTGGAATAACAGGGGCCATTGCAAGTGGGAAATCAGCATTTGGAAAGATATTTATTGATGAAGCCAGGTACAATGGAAGTATTGAGGTTAACGGAGTTGAATTTAGTGATATAGCGGATTGTGACAAAAACAAAATGATTACATATATGGGACACGAAAATGAACTCATGAGTGTGAGTATAGCTGAAAACATTATGATGGGCAGAGAGGGCAAGCCAATTGATGAGATACTGCGCTGTGTATGCCTTGATGAAGAGACTGCAGGGATGGAAAATGGGGTAAATACCAGTGTTGGTAATAATGGTGTGAAGCTTTCAGGGGGACAGCAGTCGCGTGTCGCCCTTGCCAGATGTTTATACAGTGATAAAAATATTCAAGTATTAGATGATCCATTTTCAGCGCTTGATAGAGAAACTGAAATGAAAATATATGCAAACATAAGGAGTCTGTCTAAAAATAAAATAATTTTTATTGTTTCTCATAGACTGGAGCTGTTTGAAAAGTTTGATGGAGTATTGTTTATAAACAATAAAACAGCGGTATATGATTCACATAAAAAGCTTATGGATACACAGCCTGAATATGCGAAGCTTTGCAAGATGCAGGGAGGTGACATAAATGCGTAGCCATATATGGAAAATTGCAGGAAATGTTTTTCGCAGAGAAAAGTTTAAGTCATTTTTGATGGGAGCAATGATTATCAGTTCTGTAATATTTGCACTTATTCCTCCACTAGTGCTTGAACGTATTGTTGATAGACTGACTGATAAAAAGAATGTAGGTGCAGAGCTTGCGATAATATATCTTTCAGTTATTGTGTTATCAGGGCTTATGGAATCTGTACAGAATATAATGATTACAGTTATGGGGCAAAAGGTTACACATGAAATCAGAAGTGTAATGAGTAGAAAAATAATGAATTTGAACACGTCATATTTTACTGCAAATGATATGGGAAAAACGCAGTCACGCTTTGTTAATGATGTTGATGCAGTTGATACATTATTTACAAATGGTATTATTGGAATGTTTGCAGATGCATTTAAAGTTATTAGCATAATGATTGTAATTTTTATTAAGAGTACAGGACTTGGGGTTATTATGTGTATTGTTACACCACTTTTGTTTGTGATGACAATGGTCTTTCAGCGCAGAATGCAAAGAGCACAAATGCTTAATAGAGAAGCAGTTGCCAAGGTTAATCATCATGTTGTGGAAACAATTAACAATATCAGAAGTATTCATATTTTTTCAGGTGAAAAATATATGGAGAACAAATATGATAAATATATAGATGATGGTTATAGTGCAATTGATAAATCGAATTTCTATGATGCCATTTATTCTCCGATAGTTATTTGCGTTAGTTCAGTAGTAATAGCAGTGATGATGGTGTTTAGTGCAATTGGAAATGAAGTTCAGTCATTGTTTATGGTGTCGGTAGGCAGCGCTGTGGCTATTATAGCATATGTGTTGAAAGTGTTTGAGCCACTTGAAAATATAGGAATGGAGATTCAAAATATTCAATCGGCACTTGCAGGTGTTAAAAGAATAGATGAATATCTATCAGAGGATGAGCTAAATAAGGTTGAACAAATAGATGTGAAAAAAATGGTAGAGGGTAATAAATTGGACATTGAATTTGATAAAATTACATTTGGATATGAGGATGGAAAAATAGTTTTATCAGATTTTAGTCTGCATATTGGACCTGGTGAGAACATTTTATTTGCGGGAAGAACAGGAGCCGGCAAAAGTACAATTTTCAAACTGCTGCTTGGTTTATATGAACCTTTACAGGGAAGTATAACCATTAATGGTATCAGATGTGATAGTCTTAAGGGAATAGAACGAAGAAAAGTATTCGGATATGTGGAACAGAATTTTAACATTGTCGAAGGAAATATTCGAAATCAGATTTCACTTTTTGATAATAATATATCGGATGAAGAGATTTGGAAATCACTGGAATTATGTGGTATTAGCGAAAAGATTAGAAGCTTTGAGGCAGGTTTAGAAGCTTCAATGAATGCCTCTGATTTTTCCCAGGGGGAACTTAAGCTTTTATCAATAGCGAGAGCTATGGTGACTAATCCACAGATTATGTTGTTAGATGAGATAACAGCTGATTTGGACAGTGTTACGGAGAAGAGAATACTTGATGTATTACATATAGCTACAGAAGGAAGAACAGTCATTTCGATATCACACAGAATGAAAGAGCAGATGAGGAATACCCGGGTAATTAATATTTAGATATGCCTGAAGATAACTATGACATATTCTGACATCCATATTTTAATTGATATGCACGGTATGAGGAGAAGAGAATATGAGACAAAGCAAAGGTTTCGCAGGATTAACAATTGTAATGTGTTTCACGATTGGCTATGAGATGTTTGGAAGATTACTTGCAATTAATGAGATATTGACGAAAGTAATTGCATGCATTGTTGGAATATATATACTTATGACATTATATGCATTGCTTTTGGCAAGTAGGAAGAAACGCAGAAAGCTTGTTGAAAAAGCGTTAGGGAGAATCGTAAATTGTATGATTGCCTCAACAGCACTAATGTGTATAAGTATCATAGGCATTGATTTATGGAATGAATATGGTGCTACTACTCCGGATGTGAGTAAGATAATGTTTGATAAGCAGATTGATGATCTTGATATAGATGACGAGTTTATGAAGCTTATACAGACGGATAACTATAAGTCGTTAAGCTTGCAGGAAAAAACAGATTTACTGTATCAGCTCACTGTATATGAGTGTAAGAATTTGGGAATTGATGTGCCTACATTGAGTGTTAAGAAGGGCAGGGACAATCTTTATGGTTCCTATAACGACGAAGAAAATGACATAATGATTAATGAAAAATACATAGATGACATTGAACAGATGGTTATAACAATTTCACATGAAGTATATCATTCATATGAATACAGATGCATTCAGTCATTTTCAAGCAATAGTGAATTGCTTTGGGCAAGACAGGTACGTGGTTGGAAAGAAGAATTTGAAGAGGGAGAAAAGGTTAATACATCTAAGGACTTCGAAGACTACTACACAAAGACTATAGAGTCAGATGCAAGAAAATATGCGCAGGACAGATTCTATGAGATATATTATTTCTGTATACATATGGGAGACGATGTAAGCTATACAACTTCCCAGTGAGATGGTATAATGAATAAAAATATGCAGCTATTTGTGATTGGCATCACAAAAGTGTTTATGGCAGAATCGCCCCATAGCAAGGAATGAGGTAATATGAATATTCAGATTTTTGGCACTAAGAAGTGTTTTGATACAAAAAAAGCACAGATGTTTTTCAAGGAGAGAGGCATCAAGTTTCAGTTTATAGACATGAAAGAAAAGGGTATGAGTAAGGGAGAGTATAATAGTGTGCGACAGGCAGTAGGCGGTCTTGAAAATATGCTTAACGGTAAGTGTAAGGACCAGGATGCACTTGCACTTATTAAATATATTTCGCCGGAGGATCAGGAAGAAAAGGTGCTTCTTAACCAACAGGTGCTGCTGACACCTATTGTTAGAAATGGAAAACAGGCAACCGTAGGATATCAGCCACAGGTATGGAAGGAATGGAAGTAAATATTGAATAATAATGAATTTGTGAAATTTAATTTGTCAAAGGAAATAATAGATACACTATCTTTGCTGGGATACAATAAACCAACTCCAATTCAGGAAAAGGCACTGCCTTGTGTGTTGGAGGGCAGAAATCTTGTGGGCAAATCTCAGACAGGAAGCGGTAAGACGGCGGCCTTTGCAATACCAATATGTGAGAAAGCAAGGTGGGATGACAGGCTTCCACATGCTCTTATTCTTGAACCTACAAGAGAACTTGCAGTGCAGGTGCAGGATGAAATATTTCAGATAGGAAGAGTAAAAAGGCTTAAAGTACCTGTAATATTTGGTGGTATGCCGGTTGATAAGCAGGCTATATCACTTAAGCAGAGAAATCATATAGTTGTTGGAACACCTGGCAGAACACTGGATCATTTAAGACGAGAGAATCTCAATCTGGATGAAATAGATATTCTTGTAATAGATGAGGCTGACCTTATGCTTGATATGGGATTTTTAGAAGACGTAGAGCAGATTATTAAGAGCTGTGGCGCAGGTAAGACACCGCAAATCCTATTGTTCTCGGCAACCATAGAGGAAGATATTGAGAAGTTGATAGATGAGTATATAAGTGAACCGGCAAATATTTTCATTGAATCTGACATTGAAACTGCGGAGGGAATAGAGCAGGTAGCTTACAGTGTTTCAGAGGATGATAAGTTTGATATATTTATGAAACTCCTTATGACAGAGAATCCGACAGAGGCTATAATTTTTTGTGATACAAGGGAAATGGTTAATACACTTTACCAAAAGCTGCGTCGCAAGAGGATTAGATGTGGTATGCTTCATGGAGGTATGGAACAGAGAGACAGGTTATACTCGATTTCTGACTATAGAAAAGGTATTTATCATTATCTTATTACAACGGATGTTGCAGCAAGAGGTATAGATTTCCCTGATATAACACATGTGTTTAATTATGATTTTCCAACGAAGAAGACGAATTATGTGCATCGAATTGGCAGAACTGCAAGAAATGGCAAGACTGGTAAGGCAATAAGCCTTGTAAGTGAAGAAGCAATGTATTATAAGAGAGCGGTTGAGAATTACATTGGAACTAAGATTGAAATTATGGAGCTTCCACAGAGTGAAGTTGTATCTCAGGGAAAACAGGAATTTATTAAGAAACAAAAGGAAAAGGTTGTACTAAAAAAACAACGCGGAGATGTGTTCAATACATCAATCACTAAGCTTTCAATTGGCGGTGGTAAGAAATCAAAAATGCGCGCCGGAGATATTGTTGGTGCAATATGCTCTATTGATGGAATAACCACAGAAGATATAGGGATTATTGATGTAAGGGACAGCATAACCTACGTTGAGATTCTGAATAAAAAAGGCAAGAAGGTAATTGGTGAACTTGAGAAAAAGACAATTAAGGGCAAAGTGAGAAAGATTAAGGAAATGGCGTTGTAATTATAAATATTTTTGAAAAATAAGGTACATGATAAGCAGGAAAAAATAGTGGAGAATTTGTCCTTATCGGTGTTCTCCAATCATTTTTTCCATCCATACCATATTGTACCATCGTCCAAATTTATAGCCACATTTATGAAATTCACCAACTGTTTTAAATCCAAGGTGATTATGAAAATCAACGCTGTTTCTGTCAAGATATTCATCGGCGATTTCTGGTACAGCGATACAGGCATACATATTTAATATATTTCTAGATTTAAGATCATTTTCAAGAGCGGTATAAAGGGCTTTGCCAATGCCGCTTTTTTTCATGCTTTGATTTACATAAATAGAAGTTTCTACAGAATAATCATAGGCAGGTCTGTTTTTAAAACAACAAGCATATGCATATCCAACAATTACACCATCAAGTTCAGCAATAAGGTAGAGATATTTTATGAGTGTAGTCTCAATTCTATGAGCAAATTCATCTTCAGTAGGAATTTCGTATTCAAATGTAATTGCAGTATGTTCTACATAAGGGGTATAAATTGAAAGTAGAGCTGCACTATCGTGTGGTGTAGCATATCTAATAGATAAATTGTCTAACATAATTTCCTCCTTTAAAGCCAATATTATAGATATTATAAAGCAGTTTGGCAGGTTTGCAACAAAAAATTGAATAAAAGTGTCATATTTTGATATTTTGACATTAATAACCATGGAAAATAATGCAAAAAACGTCAATTTAGACTTCACAAGCCTAAGCCTTTCTGATAGAATATTGATATTGTGTAAACATTGGAGGTAAACAAATGAATAAAAATGATGAATTTAAGCCGTACATTCCGGCGGAAAAAGTCACACCAGAATTAACAGTCACATCTATTATCATAGGTATACTTCTGGCAGTGATTTTTGGTGCAGCTAATGCATACTTGGGACTAAGAGTGGGTATGACAGTGTCAGCTTCAATTCCGGCAGCCGTTATTTCAATGGGAGTTATTAGAGTTATAATGAAAAAAGACTCAATTCTTGAGAGTAACATGGTTCAGACCATAGGGTCTGCTGGTGAGTCATTGGCAGCCGGCGCTATATTTACATTGCCTGTATTATTTTTGTGGGCTTCTGAAGGAAAAATGAACCAACCTGGTATTTTGGAAATTGCATTAATCGCAATATGTGGTGGCTTACTTGGAGTATTCTTTATGGTACCACTTCGTAATGCACTTATTGTTAAAGAACATGGGACACTTCCGTACCCTGAAGGCACTGCCTGCGCAGAAGTGCTTTTAGCAGGTGAAGAAGGCGGTTCAAGTGCAACAACAGTATTTGCAGGTATGGGACTTGCAGCACTGTTTAAGTTTATAGTAGATGGACTTAAGGTTATTCCAAGCTCAATTACTGCAAGGATTAGCGGACTTAAAACAGAGGTATCTACACAGCCATATCCGGCTCTTATGGGTGTTGGCTATATATGTGGACCTAAGATTTCCTCATATATGTTTGCTGGCGGATTACTTGGATGGCTTGTTCTTATTCCAGCTATAGTATTATTTGGAAGCAAGAATATTGTGTATCCGGGTGATGTTACTATTGGTGCTATTTATGCAGCAGAGGGAGCCAGTGCGATATGGAGTAAATATATTCGCTACATTGGAGCTGGCGCTGTAGCAGCAGGTGGCATAATTAGTTTGATTAAGTCTTTACCACTTATTGTTTCAACATTTAGAGATGCTATCAAGTCAATGAAGGGTGGAAATAATGCAAAGATAACTCGTACAAATAAAGACTTAAGTATGAAGGTTGTACTCGGTATGATAGTTTTATTAGTAGTTGTCATTTGGGTAATGCCAGTTGTACCTGTTTCAATTCTTGGAGCACTTATGATAGTGATTTTTGGTTTCTTCTTTGCAACTGTTTCATCAAGAATGGTTGGACTTGTAGGAAGCAGTAATAATCCTGTTTCCGGTATGGCTATAGCCACATTATTATTTGCCACACTTATCCTTAAGGTAACAGGAGACAAGGGAATACATGGAATGCAGGGAGCAATTGCAATAGGTTCAATTATTTGTATTATTGCATGTATGGCAGGTGATACATCGCAGGATCTTAAGACTGGATACATTCTTGGTGCAACACCTAAGAAACAGCAGATTGGTGAAATTATTGGTACAGTTATAGCAGCACTCACAATTGGTGGGGTACTTTTACTTCTCAGCAATGCATGGGAATTCGGTTCAAAGGAACTTCCAGCACCACAGGCAACACTTATGAAAATGATTGTTGAAGGTGTTATGGATGGTAACCTTCCTTGGGGACTTATATTCATAGGTATATTTATTGCAATTGTAATAGAAATACTTGGAATATCAGTTCTTCCGGTAGCAATCGGTTTATACCTTCCGCTAGAGTTAAGCTCTTGTATAATGATAGGTGGACTTGTTCGTCTCTTTATTGACAAAAAGAAAATGAAGAATGAAGAAGAAAGAAAGGCTGCAACAAATAAAGGAATTTTATTTAGTTCGGGAATGATTGCAGGTGAGGGACTTGTAGGAATTTTGCTGGCTATTCTGACAGTATTTGGATTTGATAAAGTGATTAATATGTCAAAGTATTTAAATACAGGTGTAATAGGAGGAATTGGTTTAATCCTGGTAATGGTTTTATGTGTCCTTAAATTTTCTGTATTTTCTAAGAAGGAGAAGAGTAAATAGATTGAAGAAAAGTAAGCCTGAAGAGAATTATTTAGATAAAATTCCAAAACGAAAAAAAGGTCTTAAATGGAATCACGATGAAGAAGGAAATGTTATACTATTTGTGGAAAATACAGGCGTGTTTAACATACTAGCCCAGAAGTTTTTCAAAAGACCTAAGGTTTCTCAGATTCATCTTGAAAAAATGGGTAATTTTATATGGCCACTCATTGACGGCGAAAGTACAGTGTACGAAATAGGTGCCAAGGTCAAAGAACATTTTGGAGATGAGGCAGAACCATTGTATGAAAGATTAGTTCAATATTTTAGAATACTGGATAATCAGGGATTTATATATTACTAAGAAGATATGGGGCTATCACTATCTAGGTTAAAATCTGGAAGTGTTAGCCCTTATTTTATATCATTAATCATAATATGCAATTATAGTATAATAATTAATAATAATTTTACATTATGATAAAAAGAAGATACAATACTTACATAACTATTTGGGCAGGAGCATCACAAATAGTATTTATGGTAGAATCGCCCCGAAAGGAGATGCTCCGGAAATGAGGATATTATGGATATAATTGTAATTGGGGCAGGACCTGCTGGAATAAGTGCGGCAATATATGCTAAGAGTAGAGGACTTGATGTTCTTGTAATTGAAAAGAATAGAGTCGGAGGCATAATTGGAAATGTATCAACGGTAACACATTACAGTGCTATTGTTGAGAATGAAACAGGTGAATCATTTGCAAAAAGAATGAAGAAACAGGCTGAAGGAGCCGGTGTAGATATTATTTATGAAAATGTAATAGAAGTGAGTCTTATAGATGACATCAAGACTATTAAAACAGAAACACATACCTATGAATCAAAGGCTGTTATTATTGCAAATGGTTCAACACCAAGACAGCTGGGGATACCTGGTGAGATAGAATTAGCGGGAAATGGAATAGGACTAAATGCAGCAAGAGATGGAATCAAATATAAGGACAAAAACATATATGTTGTAGGAGGTGCAGATGGTGCTATTAAAGAGGCAATATATCTTGCACAGTATGCAAAAAAACTTACAATAATTCATTTTGAAAATAAGTTGAGTGCTATTGCTGAATTTGTAGATAAGATAGGAAAACTCGATAATGTGGAAGTGATGCTAGAATCAAGACTGATAGAAGTAAGAGGAAAGGGTCAAGTTGATGAACTAATTATAGAGAATGTTAATGATAAATCACAGACGGCTATTAGTGATGACGGCTGTGGAGTGTTTGTGTATGCAGGACTTGTGCCTAACTCAGAGCTTTTTTCAGAGCTTGATAGTGAAAATGGATATATTTATGTTAATGCAAAGATGGAAACAGACATTAAAGGAGTGTATGCAGCTGGAGATATTACAGTTAAGCAGATAAGACAAGCAGCGACAGCTGTTGCAGATGGCGCAATTGCAGGAATTAACGCATCTGCATATGTATTATCATTATAGGCTGCTATTGAAGCAATCTGAGTATACCGTCGGCATTTCGTTTGGAATTAGCAAGAAGTGCCTGGCCAACCTGCTCAAGGATATTATCCTTAGCATACTGAACCATTAAATCAGCCATATCTGCATCGCGAATGGCACTTTCAGCGGCTTGTGTATTTTCACTTGTGTTCGCATTGGCATTAGCGGCATGCTCCAGGCGATTCTCACAAGCACCAAAATATGAACGTTGATCTGAGATTTTGTCAACAGCTTTGGAAATGTCGCTGATAGCCTTAACTGCATTATCTCTGGTTAAAACATTAGTGTCTGAAAGACCTAATATATCATTTCTCATACAATCATAGGAAATATTTATACCTTGAGAAGGTAAAGCTCCCGCCTGGATGTTTAAGTCCACGGCGGATTTTTTTTCATATGAATAAATAGGTATAGATGTGTTGGAGGTTTTTGCTGCAGCCACAAGGACAGATGAAGTCACTTTTGATGGCGTGTTGGTGCCAGAGCTGCCCTCATAGACATCAATTATTGATGTATCATTTAGTGCTTTGTGAAGCTTCTCCATAATGGTGTTTTCTGTGTCTGAATGACTGACAGCTATTTGAATACTCATAGAGCCAATGGAAGAATAGCTGCCGCCTCCATAAGTAAATGAGCCACTATCAGCTTCAAGTGAAAAACCAATGGTAATAATTCCATTAGCAGAGGAATTCTTAGTTAGAGAGTCACCATTGTTACCGGAATCGGTAATGCAGTCTGTTACATTGTGAAGAGTTCCTTTATTGGAACCATCTGGATAATGAACCAGAGTTGATTGATATTTATGATCAGTAGACCATTTCCACCACAAATTCTCTGCAGCTGTTGATTTGTCGGCAGAAGTATAGCTTACATTGGTGGACTTTGCTGTGACAGTTCCAATATTTTTAAGATTAAACTTAAATTCCCAACCTGTGTCCTCTGCGATATCAGTATAAGAAGGCATTACTGAAATGTTTGTGGAACCGGTAAGCTCAGGCTCGAAGAAAGACGTATCGTATGCATCCATATTTCGGTCGGAAGCTAGTTCGACCTCATAATTAGTGTTAATTTGAACGCCAACACCAGATAAGGCATTGGAATTATGTGTTGTCTCAGATCCATAGCAATGTGAAGATGCGGTAATACCATTAACAGCCTTTGACATTTCTTCAACCGTGGCACTTTCAACATTAGTCCAGCCGATTTTGAAATTGATTCCTTTAAGTTCAGGGTAAGTATCTGTGTCGAGGTAGTCTTTTAGATTAACTGAAAAAGCTCCTTCTTCAGGATTAGGCCATGAGATAAGATTGCTGGTGTACTTATTACCATTATAAGCAGTCCAGGAAACATTAAATCCGTATGTATCAGGGTCAGTTTTGTCGGTTCCGGCAGAGGTTAGTGTATAAGAATAGCGTGGAACAGCCCCCTTATTAGCTTCTGTAATTGTAAATGTCTGATAGGAGGTTGATGTCATCTTAAGAGCCTGTTCGGTTCTTTCACCTGATACGACTTTATTTAAGCCGGTATCATCCCATATCTTCTTAGTATTAAATTCTGTGGTCTCAAATATCTGGTCCATCTGAGCCTTGAGCTGTTGGAATTCTTTGTCGATTGCATTACGATCAGAAGCAGTGTTGGTATCATTGGCCGATTGAATTGCAAGTTCATTCATTCGGTGCATCATATCCTGCACCTCAGATAATGCACCATCTGCGACCTGAACATAATTAATGCCATCATTAATATTACGTACAGACTGATCAAGAGCACGAATCTGAGCACGCATTTTTTCAGAAATAGATAGCGATGCGGCATCATCAGAGGCAGAATTTATGAAGTACCCGCTGCTTAATTTAGAAGCTGTATTTGCTTTTCTTTTGCTGACCTTTCCAAGTGAACGACTGATATTCATCATGGAAAGATTATGTTGAATAGTCACCTTTTATCCTCCACATAACATTTTCTTATATACTCAAACTTCGCACATGCAAATATAGCTTAAACCATTGAATTATCAAGGGTTT
>CAZBKO010000047.1:0-16120 GCA_964492545.1 uncultured Lachnospiraceae bacterium | reverse complement strand
TATATCATTTTGAAAAACAAAAAATAATTGCCAACGATTACTTGACACAAACCAGGTTGACCATAGATGTTGATTTGTGTGAGTTTTGATGTTAATATAATTATGTCGTCTATAGATTTATACATTCTTTGCAGGAGAAATATCAAATTTGAGGTTTGAGAGCAGTGTAAATCTATAGGGTAATCAAGCTATCCTTTCCCATTAGTTCAAGTGCGTCTGTTTGAGAGCAGTGTAAATCTATAGGGTAATCAAGCTTTAAAGCCTTTATCATCCTTACCTGTTCCGTTTGAGAGCAGTGTAAATCTATAGGGTAATCAAGCGAACGTATAACGATGTTGATAAGCTGGAGAGTTTGAGAGCTGGAGATGTCAGGAAGATATTTACTTCAGTTAATTAATGACACACTTGACATGAACAAAATCGAAGCAGGAAAGCTGGAGCTTAATTTAAAACCAATAAATAGTCAGGCAGTATTTGGGAATATTTTGGCAAATGCAACTATTATGGCAAAGACCAAGGGAATAGAACTGGAAATAAAGACACCTGATATAGCTGACAATGAATGGGTACCGGTATTGGCAGATTCGGCAAGACTAGAACAGATAATATTAAATATTGTCTCAAATGCTATCAAATTCACATCTAAGGATGGAAAAGTCGAACTGATAATGGAAACAGTATCAATTACAGAAAACGAAGTAACAGATAAATATATAATCAGAGATACGGGTATAGGTATCAGTGAAGAATTTCTGCCACATATTTTTGAAGCATTTGCGCAGGAAGGACGTGCCAATACAGCAAGAGAAAATGGGACTGGGCTTGGAATGTCTATAGTCAAACAGCTTGTTGAGCTGATGGGTGGAGAAATTTCAGTGAAAAGCAAGCTCAATCAGGGAACTGAGGTAACGCTGGTAATGAGATATCCTGTGAATCATGAGTCTGTTAATGAAACAGGAGAAACTCTCAATGATGATAAGCAAAATGATATTCTCAAGGGAAAACACATTTTTCTGTGCGAAGATCATCCTTTGAATGCAAAAATAGCAATTAGGCTGTTAGGTAAAAAAGGAATCATAGTTGAACACGCTGAAAATGGTCAGATAGGTGTCGAGATGTATAAACGCTTTGAATCAAATTATTACGATGCAGTTTTGATGGATGTGAGAATGCCTGTTATGAATGGCCTTGAGGCAACAGAAGCCATAAGGAAGCTTGAAAGAGAAGATTCGAAATCAGTACCAATAATAGCTATGACAGCAAATGCCTATAAGGATGATGTGGATAATTGTATAAATGCGGGAATGACCTCGCATATAGCAAAGCCTATTGAACCGGAGATAATGTATAAGGTTATAACTAAGTGTATTCTTACAAATAAATAATTCAAATTTTACATTTATTGAAAATAGATTTTACATACATTTGTTAATGTAATGGTGTAAAAAAATTGAGATAAATGAGAAAGGATTATTTATGAAAAAGAATCTAAAAGAAAAAAGTAAGAAAATAGTGAGCCTGATTCTGGCGTCAGCAATGGTGTTATTGCCTGTTGTTTCAGTTGATGCTCAGGAGCGTACAGCCTCAACAGCGGTGATTAATGAAATAAATTCATCACCTGATGACTGGGTAGAAATAATGAATACCGGAAACACACAGCTTGATTTATCAGGATATGAAATAAGAGATAATTCAGATGACCACAGATGGGGTTTCCCTGCAGGAAGCACAGTTGAAGCAGGAGAATTATTTCTCGTTGAAGCAACAACAATAGGAGAAATATATGATGATGAGTCAGAAACATATGTTTCAGGTAAATTTGAGGATGCAATTGGAATTGGTTCAGGCGATTCAATAAGATTATATAATACAGAAAAAGCATTAATAGATGAGTATTCATGGACATCGCATGCAAGCTACAATGGCGATGCTGCAGCTGCGTCAGTGGGAAGATATCCGGATGGAACAGGTGCTTTTGTTCTTATGCCTGAAACTAAAGGAACAGCGAATTCATGGTATAAGCCACAAATAGTAATAAATGAAATAGAATCAAATGGTGACACTACAGATTGGATAGAAATATATAATGCAGGAAGCAGTGCGGTTGACATTTCCGGATGGTATGTTATAGATGATGATCCGGTGGGACATGCAGCAGAGACAACACCACTGCCACAGGGAACAATACTTTCACCAGGTGAAAATTTAGTATTTGACCAGAACACGAACTTTACATTTGGACTTGGAAAGGCTGACAAAGCAACCTTGATAAACAAAGATAAAGTAGTGATTGATGAATATGCATGGACAGCTCATGCGACAGGTGTATATGCTAGAATATCAGATGGAACAGGTGAATTCACAGACTTTGCAACATCTACAAAAGGCGAAGCAAACGTAGTTCTTAATCCGGTTAAATTAAATGAGATGCAGTCGAATGACCCGGAAGGTGGCAGCGACTGGATAGAGCTGGCAAATCCAACTTCAGAAGCACTTGATATTTCTGGAATTGTAATAAAAGATTCTGATGATGCACACGAATATACAATACCAGCCGGAACAACAATTGCAGCTAATGGATTTCTGGTAATAACAGAGGATACATTAGGATTTGGTCTTGGTAAAAATGATAGTGTAAGATTATTTGAAAATGGTCTTATGATTGAAAATACAACATGGAGCGAGCACACAAATCCAACATGGGGACTTTACCCTAATGTAAATGGAAATGAGTACAGAAGTACTAAGGAAGCAACTAAGGGTACAGCTAATGTGTTTGACGGAATTCCAGATGTGACTGAGTGGGCAGGAAATACAGAAGTAAATGTGTTTGATACAACAGCTACATTTTTGGAAGATTCATCGGGGCTTGATTTCTATAATGGCCAGCTATATGCCATAGATAACGGAACAGGAACATTTTGGATTATGGATGTAGCTGGAAATGGAGCCATTAGTATGGCACCTGGATTTGAAAATGGAAAGAGAATAAGATATCAGAAGGACGCAGACAATCAGGCAGCCGCAGGCCCTGATACAGAAGGAATTACTGTGGACGAGAATGGAAATGTATATGCAGCATCAGAAAGAGATAATTCAAATAAAGGTGTTAATTACAATTCAATTCTAATGGTTAATCCAAATGAAGAGGGAAATGTTCTGGTAGCTAAGCATGAATGGGATTTAACAGCTTCATTACCGGCAGTATCAGCTAACATGGGAATAGAGGCAGTTGAGTATGTAAATGTCAGCGAAATAGCAGGTAAGCTGGTAGACAAAAACACTAATCAGTTGTTTGATATGACAAATTATAGTGATACTATTGTAAATGGAATTTTCTTCGTAGCCCTTGAAGACAATGGACATGTGTACGCATATGTGCTCAATAATGATAATACAAGTGTTCAGATAGCAGACATAGATAGCAAAATAGGCGGTGCGATGGCACTTGATTATGATTCATATGAGCATGTATTATGGGTGGCAGCAGATGACGGCTATGGAAATATGAAAGAAAAAATAACGTTAAATGGAACTAGTGAACCTAATATAGTACATGTTAAACCGGCAGCAGGACTTATGGCAGATAAAAATAATGAGGGATTTGCAATTGCCAGCGCAGAATACACTGTAAATGGACAGAGACCGGTATTCTATTTTGAGGATGGAGTAACAGCAGCAGCGCTCAAATTTGGAAGTATATCCTGTGACTATATAGCACCGATTGAAAATAATCCGGAAACAACAGAAGATGAATCTGAAATTGTAACTGACATTCCAGAGGAAAAAGAATCTGAGATTGTAACAGATATGGCGGATGAAGATGAATCAATTGATACAGAAACAGAAGATGAACAGCTTGAAGAAGAAAAAATATCGGAGGTTCCTGAAACAGGAGATACAGCGCAGACAGGCATGTATGTAATATTGTTGGCAGCATGCGGTATTATTGGAATATCAAAGATTAGAATAAAAGAATAAAGGCTAAAACTGACTTAGATAAAAAAGACTGTGTTAACTGAAATAATCAATCAGTTAATACAGTCTTTTTGGTATTGTGGGATAAGGTATATTTATAGTATAATATCATTTATCAGGAAAAAGCAGGTGAAGGAATTATGGCAGACATATTAATAGTAGAAGATGATGTAAATATTAACAATATGATAAAGGAAGCACTTACCAGAGAAGGGCTAAATTGTGTTCAGGCATTTTCTGGCTCTGAGGGAAATATGATATTGAAGCTGCAGCCATTTAATTTAATTATCCTTGATTTAATGATACCTGGAATAAGTGGCGAAGAACTCATACATGATTTTAGAAGAGAGCATACTACACCAATTATTGTGGTATCTGCAAAGGATGGGCTGGATGACAAGGTTAGTTTGCTGACATCAGGGGCAGATGATTACATAACCAAACCATTTGAGCTTGCGGAGCTGACAGCCAGAGTTAATATTTGGCTTAGAAGAGCCGGAAGTGTGCAGGAGAGTATATATGCAGACGGTCAGATATTGAGCTTAGGTGAGCTTAGACTTAATAAGTCTGACTACAGTGTTTATTTGGCAGATAATGAGATAAGCCTGACAAGACAGGAATTTAGAATATTAGAACTATTGATGACCAACAAGGGTAAAGTATTTACTAAGCAGGAAATATACGATTATGCATGGGAAGAGTATTATGAGGGGGCCGACAAGACAATCAATGTGCATATAAGCAATATACGAAGTAAGCTTAAGAAATATACGGAACATGAATATATTGAAACAGTATGGGGAATTGGATTTAAAACAAAACTTTAACATTTCTTTAACCTTTATTTGCGAAGCTTTAATTTTATCAGTGTATTATCTCAGTAGATATGAATCAGGAAAGGAATGAGATAATGGAAGAATATGTTATAGAAACTAAAGACCTGTCAAAATACTTTGGAAAGCACAGGGCAGTTAATCAGGTTAATATGCATGTTAGAAAAGGTTGTATTTATGGCTTGATTGGAAGAAATGGTGCCGGCAAGACAACAATTATGAAGATGCTTACCGGTCTAAGCTCTCAGTCCGAAGGAGATATAGTTCTTTTTGGACAAACAAAGCGAAATAATGAGATGTATAGAAGGATGGGGACACTCATTGAAAATCCGGGATTGTTTTACAATATGAGTGCATGGGAAAATATGAAATGTAAGGCAATATGTATGGGGATTGCTGATTACAGTGAACGAATTGATAACAATCTGAAGCTTGTAGGACTAGATCCCAAGGAAGGCAATAATGTTAAAAAGTATTCCCTTGGTATGAAACAGAGATTGGGAATTGCACTTGCACTGTTAGGTAATCCTGATGTATTGATACTTGATGAGCCAATAAATGGTCTTGATCCTCAGGGAATTGTGGAGATTAGAGAAACACTTCAAAAGCTTCAAAAGGATAAAAATATGACAATTATTATTTCAAGTCATATACTTGAAGAATTGTCAAAGCTTGTTGACTTCTACGGAATAATTGATAATGGACATTTGATTGAGGAGATTTCTAAGGAGCAGCTCCTTGAAAAATGCAGAGAACGTATTGAGGTTATTACACCGGATACAAATATGGCAAGTACGGTAATTGAAAGAATTGGCATACACAATTATTGTGTCGTAGACAAAAATATAATTCAGATATATGAGCAGCTTGACAATTCAGCATTTATTAACAGGGAATTGGTGAATGCCGGGATAGAAGTTTGCGAGATAATGAAGAACAGCGAGAGCATTGAAAACTATTACCTCTCTAAGACTGGAGGTAAGAGCAATGATTAATATGATTAGAATGGATTTGCACAGAATGATAAGGTCGACAACCTTTTATGCAATGCTTGTTGCCGTATGTATGGTTACCATTACATCGGTGGAAGCTGTCAAGACAAGCAGAGAGCAATATGAGGATGATCCGGTAGCGTACGAACAGATGTATTTACAACAGCAGGAAGAGCAGGGGGAAGTTATAGGAATAGGTGTTGATCTCGACTCTATGGATGTTGTAAGCGATGAATTCAGCATCTCAAAATATATTGGAAGTATTTATAGTGGAAATACAACGGCCTTTATTCTTATGATACTTATGACAATATTTATCTGTGCAGAGTATGAGACCGGTTATATCAAAAACACAGTCAATATAACAAGGCACAGATGGTACAATATAGTATCAAAGATAACAATTGGAACAGTATGTATGTTAATATTCAATGTTATAATATTTGCTATATCAGCCATAGGACTCAAATGCTATGCAGGCGTTGATAAGCTGCAGATATCGGCAGATACATTTAAATATCTTGCGACTCATTTAGTTCTTCAAATTGCGCTGTGTGCGTTATTTGCCGCAATAGCAACAATTATAAGAGGAAAGGCAGGCAGCTTTGTTCTTGGGATAATGATATCTATGGGTATGCTGAGTATGCTGCTGACATATTTATTAGGCAAATATCTTCATATAAGTGATAAGATATTAAGTAATATTTTCACCACGAGAAAGATTATGACAATAGTGCCGAATTCAGCGAATGGTGTATATTTATCAGGCATAATTGTTGGTGCCATAATGATTATTGTGTATGGAATTATAGGAAGTGTAGTTATAAGTAAACGAGATATATAATACCGAAAGGAATGTTATATGGTAATAGCGTGTATTGTATTTGGAGCAGCTGCAGTATTAAGTACTGCAGCATTGCTGCTATATAGAAGCCAGATTAAAAGCATAAACAGACAACTTAATTTTCTTAAGAACAATCAGAAATCCAATCTCCTTATAACAAGGGATATTCCTGCAAAGGAAATAAATGAATTGATTGAGATTCTGAATAATATGAGGCAGCAGTCAGTTAACAATGCCATAAGCATAGAGCAAAAGGATGACGAGCTTAAGAAAATGATAACGAGTATATCGCATGATATTAGAACACCGCTGACTTCTTTGAGCGGTTATTTTGAGTTGCTGAAGGGAGAAAATGAAGCTGACAAAATAGAAGAATACGAAACGATTATAGCTGAAAAAATAACCTGCCTAAAGGAAATGCTTGAGCAGCTATTCACCTATGTAAAGCTTCAGGATAATGAATATGTTCTTGAAAAGGAGGAGGTAGACCTTAAAGAGCATATGTATAGAGCTTTGGCAGGATTTTATAACCAGATACATGATAAAAATATAGAACCTGAGATAAATATATCAGATGAAAATATGATGACAAATGGAAATGCATTTTCGATAGATAGAATATTTCAAAATGTAATTAAGAACGCTTTGGAACATGGAATAAGTGAATTGGGTGTTGGAATGTCTGTGGAAAAAGAACACATTTGTATAGATATCTACAATGATGTGGATAGCCAGGCTCAGAATAACATAGATGTATTTCAGGTGTTTACAAGATTTTACAAGGCAGACAATGCCAGAAGCAGTACATCCACGGGACTTGGTCTGTGGATAGCGAGGGAGCTTGTGGAGAGAAATGGTGGAAAAATACAGGCGTCATGTGAAAATGGAAGATTCATAATAGAGATTATCTTCTAGACATTTGCATATTTGAAATTATGCCACAGCTGCTCAATCTGCTTAGTCTTTCTTACATTTACCGGAAGAAAAATACCATTAGTTAGGGAACAATTCTTTTCCACAAAGGAAGATATATAGTTCATATTTACCATAATACATTTGTTTACAAGCAAAAAACGAGGGTCATTTCCAATCTGACTGCTCAGCTCTCTAAATGAGCAATAGGATGTATATTTGTTGCCCATGGTGTCCTGAATATGAGAATAATGCCCTGAAGTGGAGAAATACATAAGCTCTGACAGGCGAATGCGTATATTAAGCTTGCTGGATGTAAATGTAATACAACGGCTTATACAAGGGCGAATACTAAGAATGTCATCGAATAAAGCTATAAGCCTGCTGCCTTCCACAGGCATGACAATATAGTCATATGCATGATAGTTAAATGCGTCGGCTGTATATGAACTGTCAGATGCCATAAAGATAATTAATGTGTGCTTATCCTTCTGGCGTATATAATTGACAGCATCAGCAGAGGATTCATCAAAGGAAATAAAAATAACATCATAAGATAGAGGAATATAGTCGTCAAGAAGGCCGTCAATATAATCAAAATGCTTAATGCTGGTGTTTAGATTCTTTTTGGCGGAGTATTCCATAGCTATCTGTTGTATTCTGTTGAATTCGTCAATATTGTTGTCAATTATAGCAATCCTCATAAGTATGTCCTTTCTGAATTTATACACTATTTTATCAAAATATTAAATAGCTGTCTATTATCCAAAAGGATAGTCTTGAGGCAAATGAGCAATTTTAATTATTAACTGATTTTATGTTAATTATATGGTACAATTAACGAAAAAGAAGTGGAGTTAAGAATGAATATATATGTAGATGCAGATGCGTGTCCGGTTGTGCGTATCGTCGAAAAAATTGGAATTAAATATAGTATAAACGTAACGTTGCTTTGTGATACCAATCATGTGTTAAATTCTAATTACAGTGATGTAAAAATAATAGGGGCAGGAGCTGATGCAGTTGATTTTGCACTTATTGGCTTGTGTCACAGAGGGGATGTTGTGGTTAGCCAGGATTATGGAGTGGCTGCCATGGCTCTTGGAAAGGGTGCCTATGCCATACATCAGTCAGGAAAATGGTACACAGATGATAACATTGACCAGATGCTTATGGAACGACATTTAAGCAAGAAGGAGAGACGTGGAAACAGCAGAAATCATATGAAGGGTCCGAGAAAGAGAAGTGCTGAGGATGATGCAAGATTTGAAGAATCCTTTGAGAAGCTTGTACTGCACGCAATAAAGAGAGAAGAATTATCATAATTATATATACTGCATATTCTATACTAAAACAAAATGGTATATTTTATGTTGTGGTTTTATAATTTAGAACCGGTGTTACAGGGACTTCTGGCAACTATATTCACATATGGTGTTACAGCTCTTGGCGCATCGGTTGTTTTTCTATTTAATAATATTGATAAAAGATTTTAGGATGTTATGATGGGGTCCTCCGGGGGTGTGATGATTGCAGCATCCTACTGGTCACTTTTAAGTCCGGCGATAGATATGGAACTGGAGTTTGGAAATAATCCTGCCATCTCTACAGCAGTTGGATTCCTGCTTGGCGGTGCATTTATTATGGCTTCTGATATTTTTTTGGAAAAACATCAGAAAAAAGGAAATGAAAGAGCCGGATGGAAGAAGTGTGTATTATTAACGACAGCTGTGACTATGCACAATATACCGGAAGGTCTTGCTGTTGGTGTGGCTTTTGGCGGAGCAGCCATAAATGGTGGACGCGAAAGCATTGTGGCAGCCATGATGCTGGCACTGGGTATAGGTATTCAAAATTTCCCTGAGGGAACATGTGTGGCGATGCCACTGAGAAGGGAAGGTGTAGGGAGATTTAAGAGCTTTATTATAGGACAATTTTCGGGAATGGTCGAACCTGTAGCAGGTGTACTGGGTGCACTTTTTGCCATAAAGGTAAGATGTGGTCTTCCACTTGCACTGTCCTTTTTGGCGGGGGCGATGATTTGTGTTGTATGCTCAGAGCTTGTTCCGGATTCCTTCAGGGATAACAAGTATCTGGCAACAATGGGATTAATGGCTGGCTTTGTGATAATGATGGTGCTTGATGTTATGTTAGGATAGGAATTAATGGATATTTATGGTACAATAACACTAATATTGGGTGGCTGTGCCACCCACAAAGTAAGGAGTACGAATTGTGAAGATTACCAAGAAAATAATGATATTTGTGGTATTGGCATTTATATGTGCAGGAATGCTAACAGCTGTGAATCTGATACCACAGTCGGCCATAGAGAAGAATGCAGAGGTATCAACGAACTATCTCGCGGATAAAGGAGCATTTCCTGTATTGATAGATGGAGCGGAGTTCACCCGCATAGACAATTACGCAGATGGAATGCTTTTGAATGTAACATATAATGTAAACAGGAGCAGACCATTTTATTCGATGATAGCTGATAGGTATTATAGAATTGATGATAATTCCGGAATTGACGATTTAAGAAGCGCAGTTATTCAAAAGGTCAGTCCACAGAATGAATATTCAAGATACTGGCATGGAATGCAGATATTTTTAAGACCACTTTTGATTGTTTTTTCAATAAATGTAATAAGATATATATTTGCAGCTGTGTTACTTGCACTTAATATATGGCTGTGCATTTTACTGTGCAAGAGAGAACATAGGAACATTGCCAAATTGTATCTGGTGTCTGTTTTAGCTGTTGATTTGTGGATGGGAGCCTTTTCAATTGAGTATATAAGTATATTTATACTTATGACTGCAATGTGCATTTTTACGGTATATTTTAATGGAAAATACATGGACGGGCTGTTCATTGCAGGCGGTCTTTTGTCATGCTTTTTTGATTTTTTAACAACAGAGACGTTAACATTTACGATACCGCTTATACTATATTTTCTTATGAGATATGATTGTGGTGAGCATTTTGACTGGAAAAAATCACTAAAGAATTCAATGATATGGGGATTGGAGTGGATTCTGTCCTATGCATGTATGTTCCTTGTGAAATGGGGACTTGTATATGCAATGTGTGGCAGGGAATCATTTATGAATGCCATACATGAGGCCGCATACAGAATGAATGGTTCGGTGCTGGAAAATGGAAATACATCAAATTTAGATTTTTTTACCCTTAGGAAGGTGGCTATTCTTAGAAATATAGGGTGTCTGCTGCATATAGGGGGAAAAGCCACATCAGGAATAATTATCGTTGTATTTTTATTGGTGATGGCTATATGTGCTTCGATATTCTATCTCTTTAGAAAGAAGAATTACGATGGTAAATTAGTCGTTATGTTTTTGCTTATTGGAACTGTTCCTTATGCACGAATGCTTGTGCTGGCAAATCATGCATGTATGCATTTCTTTTTCACCTACAGGGCTTTGATGGCAATGGTGTTGGCAGTGGCTGCAGCTTTATATGTTTCAGTTGATATGAAACAGTATGTGAAAAAAAAGAGGAGAAGAAAATAATGGAGATTACTATATTGATGCCATGCCTGAATGAAGAGCACACAGTTGGTCAGTGTATTATAGAAGCGAAGAAATGCCTTGATTCACTTAATGTGGAGAGTGAGATACTTATAGTAGATAATGGAAGCTGCGATAATTCTGTAAATGTTGCAGAAAGCTATGGCGCAAGAGTGATATCGTGCACCAGAAAGGGTTATGGAAATGCACTGAGGTATGGTCTTCACAATGCTAAGGGGCGATATATTATTTATGCTGACTGCGATATGTCCTATGATTTTATGGAAACAAAAATTATTTATCATAAGCTGCTAAAGGGATGTGATATGGTAGTTGGTGACAGATTTCATCCATTCCCATCAAAAGATGCAATGAGCCTGTCTCATCGCATAGGTGTCCCAATTTTATCAGCTATGGGAAGGGTCAGATATGGAGTGAAGGTTCATGATTTTCACTGTGGAATAAGAGGTATTAAGAGAAAATGTGTTAAGGGGCTGAAGCTTCATGCATCAGGCATGGAATTTGCCACGGAGATAATTGCCAAAGCAGGCAGAAACAATTTACATATAGGGCAGGTACCAGTTACACTGAGACCTGATGGGAGAGACAAAGCATCACATTTAAGGACTGTGAGAGATGGACTTAGACACGTGATGTATATGACACACAGACTTAAATAGAAAGAGTGGTAATGAGATATGAGATACCAGATAAAAGGCGCTTTAGTTCAGTACGGCGCTGAAACAATCCTGGAAAATGTTAATTTTGAGATAAGAAATAATGAAAAGATTGCGATAGTTGGTCGAAATGGCTGTGGCAAGACAACACTGTTTAAGCTCATAGCCGGTGATATCAAGATGAGTAACCTTGACAGTGACGAGGAATGCGCAATTATGATGGAGGGAAAGCAAAGAATTGGTTTCCTAAGACAGATTAATTTTGAAGATGGCGCTGTTACGGTGGAAGAAGAAATCAAGAAGGCATTTACAGCGGTATTTGAGTGCGAAGCCAGAATGAAAGAAATAGAGGAGCTTCTTCATACAGATGCCTCGAACAGGCTAATGAGCGAATATTCTGAATTTCAGAAACGAATGGAGGCACTCAGAGGTTACTCGTGGAAACGTGATATGGATATGATGTTCCAGAAGTTTGGGTTTGATTTAGAGGAGCTTAACAAACCCATAGGAAGTATGTCAGGAGGGCAGCAGACAAAGATAGCATTTATGAAGCTGCTTCTTTCAAGGCCGGATATACTGCTCCTTGATGAGCCTACTAATCATTTGGATTTGCCTACAATAGAATGGCTGGAAAATTATTTAAAAAGCTATGATAATGCGGTAGTTATTGTTTCCCATGACAGAATGTTTCTCGATGCAGTTATAGATGTGACCTATGAGATAGAATATCATCAGATAAAGAGATACCCGGGAAATTATTCAGCATTTGTTGCCCGCAAGGATGAAAATCTTGTGAAACAGGAAAAGGATTATGAGGAGCAGCAGAAGGAAATAAAGAGACTTACAGATTGGATAGAGAAATGGAAGAATACGCCTACAAAGGTGGTGGCTACCAGGTCTAAGCGAATGGCCATAGAGCATATGATAAAGGTTCCTAAACCGATTAAGTTTGATACAAATGCATTTCATGCATGCTTTTCACCTTTAAGAGAAAGCTACAGTCAGGTCATTAACGCTAAGAAATTGCAAATTGGATACGATACAGTATTAAGTGAGGTGACCTTCAATCTTACAAAGAAAAACAGAATGGCTGTTATTGGCGAAAATGGAAAAGGAAAGTCGACGCTTCTAAAGACACTTATAGGAATGATTCCGTCTCTTGGGGGAACATTTACATTCGGTCAGAATGTGGACTGGGGATATTTCGATCAGCAGAGAGCAGTGATAAATGACGCTGACCCTGAGCAGAGCGTGTTGGATAACTTTTGGGAAACCTATCCGAAGCTTTTAAGAAATGATGTGAGAAGTGCTCTTGGAGCATTTCTGTTTTCACAAAGTGAGGTAGAAAAGAAGATGGGACAGCTCTCCGGTGGTGAAAAGGTAAGACTAGAGTTGTGTAAAATATTTTATGAGAAACCAAATCTGCTTATATTGGATGAGCCGACAAATCATATGGATATGGTGGGCAAGGAAGCATTAGAGCATATGCTTAGAGAATATGAGGGAACAGTTTTGTTTGTATCTCATGACAGATATTTTATCAGGCAGGTAGCAACGGCAGTGCTGGATTTTGAAAATGACAAAGTTACGCAGTATGATATGGGATATGAGCAATATCTTGAGGAACGTAATAAAGCGGCAAAAACAATCGAATCGAATTCAAAGCAAAAAGCTGCTGATAAAGCCCCTACGCTTGATGATGTATTTGACAAAAAGACTTACTATAATCCTGGTAAAATCAAGTCTCGTCTCGAGAATCTTGAGAAGAAATACACAAAACAGCTTGAGGAAAGTGAAGCTAAAGTGGATGAATTAAAATTGCAAATGTCCAATCCGGATATAATGGCAGACTATCAGAAATTAATGGAGCTTCAGGAACTTCTTGATGCAGAGGAGCATAATCAGGAAACAATTTTAGAACAGATGATGGAAACAGAAATAGAACTTCAGAATATGGAATTCTAAAGAACATTACAAAAGACAAGGAGAGATGTTTATGTATAAGAAAATAGTATCTTTGATGTTGTGTATCAGTATGGTGCTTTCACTTAATTTTGGCACTGCTGCATATGCATCACAGACATCAGGTGATTATTCGCTTGATAATGATTTTAAGGTGGAGAGCACCAATGCATTTGGTTCTCTATTATCATCAACACTCGATGAAAATACAAATGATGAAGATTACACAAAGGGTTACAATATAAGTGAAATATCAGTAAATGGCGGCACTGCTGAAATTAAATACCAGGCACTTGAAAATTGCACTATGCTGGTTGGAATTTACAGTGATGATGGTCAGACAATGCTCACATCCGGGAAACTGGAGGTAAGCAAGGATAAAAAGGAGGCAATGGTAACATTTACAGATACATTGCCAGAGTACTTTCAAGTTAAGGCATATCTTATTGAAAATGGAACATTAAGACCATTGTCAAGAGAATATTCTACACCATATTATACAAAAGCTATACAGGATGTGATTAATGCAAATACAGATCATTTTGATCAGAATTTAGTATACAATTTGGATGATGACAAGACTAACAATTTTGCTGTTTATAAGGAAAGTGTTATCAAAGTTAATGAAACTGATGGTAAGAATGTAATTGATTATGAACTATCGAATGTATCAGATAATACATATGTATTTAGAAACGCAGATTTTGCAATTACCAATGCAGAAAATGGAAGCATAATTGCGTATAATGATGGCAGCGGTAACAATTACTATATTAAGGTTAATACAGTTAATACAGACGAAAATCAAGTAACTACAGTAATGGGAGATGCAGGGTTAGATCTTGAGGATGTATTCGATTATGTTAAGATAATAGAAAACGCAGATGCTATGAATGCTAAAGTAGATGAAACCGGAAAGGATGATGGCGTAAGTTATGTCGGTAAATCAAATGAATTAGACAGTCAGAGCAGAGTTCTACCTGTTGGAGCCACAGTATCAGGTGAGACAAGTATTTCACTGGAATATGAATTTGTGAGCAATGAAAGTCCTTCAGTTCAGGGACTTCTAGATAAACTCAAGAATCATTCAGGAGGTCCGGTTCCAAATGAGACGACCACAGATAATGATGAAAGTTCGACACAGCAGCCGACCACAGGTGAAGATTCAACAGATGATGATGATGATGATGTTACAAAGGAAATTGGATGGGCGGCAACAGCAGGGCTTGACTAAGGGTACTAAAAATGATAAGGCAGCAGTATCTACATGTATATTTGACGGAAGCATTAATGAAATATATGGATGGGCAGGCGGAATTGTCGGAGATGTTTTTGTTGAATTTGATACAAGTAAATATTCAGCGAAGATTGAGAAATGCATCAGCGCAGGAACAATTACAGCAAAATATAAAAAAAACACACAACAGTTAGGACAGTTTGGCGGTATACTGGCAAACAATATTGGTAATACAGTATTAAAAGATAATCTTAATTTATCAACTGTTACAGGACCTAAATTAATAGGTGGAATTGTTGGAACAGAAAGCGGTAGTGTAGGAAATGGAACTGGCGCATTACAGCTTAGAAACCAGATAAGTATTGGAAAGGTAACTTCAGCTGATGGAAAAACACAGGCGGCTATATGTGCAGAGATATTAAGTACGTCAGGCTTTAAGGGAACACGATTTAAATCTATTATACAGTATGAAAATGCATGTATTAATGGACTGAAGCTTGGAATAAGTGGAGTTAGCGATGCAAAAACTTTATCAATGTCAGGACTTGGAAACACTAAGAATTATTCGGGATGGACAAATTGGAAAATTGTAAAGGGATGCCCTGTTCTAAAAGATTCTTATTTTGATAAATATCAGAATCAAATACAGAAAGCATTTACAAAAGCAATGACTACAAAGATTTCAGCAAAGAATACAACAGCTGGAATTAAGCTTAATATAGGTAAAATGTCAGGTGTTGAAGGATATGTTATATATAGAAAAACAGGCAGCGGTGCATACAAGCAGTTAACAGTATTAAAGGGCTCGTCAAAAACTTCTTATTATGACAAAAAAGCTTCAAATGGCAAAAAGTACACATACAAGGCAGTGGCATATAAAGGAAGTGTTAAATATAACAGTGCAAACACGGCGACAGTAACACGTGCGAAGAGTTTATCAAAGCCATCTAAAGTTAAAGCTACAAAAGGCAAAAAGAGTAATACAGTTGTATGGGCAAAGAACACAAAATCAACTGGATATTATGTGTATCGTAAGGCCGGCACTAATGGAAAGTGGGCAAGAGTGGCATATATAAAGAAATCAACAACAGTTAAGTCTTGAGTTTCCGCAGTTTTATCCACATAGACCTGAATTAAACTATGTCTTTATA
>CAZBKO010000046.1:0-16415 GCA_964492545.1 uncultured Lachnospiraceae bacterium | reverse complement strand
CAGTTTGAGAAGCAGGAGATGATCGTTGTATGTAAGCCTGAAGAAAGCCAGGATTGGTACAATAAATTATGGCAGAATACTGTTGATTTATTTAGAAGCTTAGATATTCCGGTTAGAACTCTTGAGTGCTGTTCAGGAGATTTAGCAGATCTTAAGGTTAAGTCTGTAGACGTTGAAGCTTGGTCACCAAGACAGAAGAAATACTTTGAAGTAGGAAGCTGTTCTAATCTTGGAGATGCTCAGGCAAGAAGACTTAAGATAAGAGTAAATGGAGAAAATGGCAAATATTTTGCAAATACTCTTAATAATACAGTTGTTGCACCACCAAGAATGCTTATTGCTTTCCTTGAGAATAATCTTAATGAAGATGGAAGTGTTAGAATTCCAGAAGTATTAAGACCATACATGGGTGGAAAGTCTGAGATTAGATAGTGCACATCATTGATGAAAGAGCCGGATATCTATTCGACTCTTTTATCTTACATATATAAATGAATGGAGATTAGTATGAGTGGCGAGAAAGAAAATAAGGACGAAGAAGGCTTTGATTTAATTAAGAATTTTCATCCAAATGATATTCCAAAACCTGGTGAACCAGATGAACCTTCAAAAAAGCTAAGCAGAGAAGAAAAAATGTTATGTAAAGTGAGCGTATATTCTTTGTTAATTGTATATCTGTTGTATTGGGTTATAGGTGATAGTGTATATCAGATTGGAGAAAAGACAGTTTGGTATTATTCAATATATTGGATTTTACAAGCCGTTATATTAATGGCTCCAGCGATAGTTGCTATTATAGCAATCGCAAGGGGAAAGCAGATAACTAAAAATGTAAAAATGCTATGTGGTTGTATTGGAGCAATAACACTATTTATATTGATAATTTTGGTACGACCTAAGATTGAAAATGTAATACAAATGACAAATGGTAAGACAGAAACCATAGAATTATATTATTGCCATGTGGATCATTCTAATATACGTCATGCCCCTCTAAATGAAACTGATAAACTGAGTGGACTTTATAAAATAGAAGAAGATGCAAATGCCGGAAGCAATGTATTAACTTTTGCGATTAGTGGAAATGTTGGTGACAAGTGCGAAAAGTATGAGGGCAAGACAGTTGTTATTGAATATTACCCTTCATCTAAATTAATTAAATGTATAGAGGAGAAATAAGAATTAATATGAGTAATGAAATAGAAAATAAAGACGAAGAAGGCTTTGATTTAATTAAGAATTTTCATCCAAATGATATTCCAAATGAAGAGCCAAAGTATGAGGATGAACATCAGGAATTGGTGCACCGGCCATAATTGAGATATGCTTAGTGTTCTTGATAGCATTTGCTGTGGTTATATTTGAAAACCGAACACATATTATCGGTAGCAGAGGAATAAGAAATTATTTAATATATAATGGTGTTATAGCGGCATCTGAATTAGTAATACTTGCATTCACAGTTGTAGCGATTGTAAAAAGAAGATTTCTGTCCAAAAAGGGTATTAGAATGAGCTGTATTATTGGAGTTCTGATTCTTTGGCTTATGATTTTTGAGTCACTTCCTAATGTTAAGGGTGTATTAGAAATGGCAAATGGAGAAACAAAAACGGTAGTTCTTAATGAATGTGAATTTAGTGCATTTACGAGTAAGAGTTATGTTGGAAAATATGCTCATCATTTTAATGGCATTCAATTAGAAGGTTATAAGGTGATCACGGGTGCTTTGTCGAGTGACCAGGAGAAACTTGGTAAGGATTACTACGGATTTTTGGTGGGGGAAAATGATAGAAGAGAGTATAATTATCTGGTAGGAAAAACCGCGGAAATAGAGTACTACGAAACATCAGGAATAATTAAGAACATTGAGGTGTTGGACTAATGAAAAAGGGCAGGAAAATATTACTATTTAAAGGAAAAGTAGAAACCTTAGCGTATTTTTCTGCCCAATTATATGACGAATTCGTCAAAATGGGATATGATGCGAGAATATTTAACCTGAAATATTCCTATAATGAATTAATGAGACTTGATAAATTTATTGATGAGGACACCATTGTAATTACCTTTAATTTTATAGGTATGAACGATGAGATTCCAATGGATTTATCAGGTCTTTTATTTGTCAATATTATTGTTGACCATCCAATGTATTACTATGATAATCTGATGCAGGTATGCAATTCATACCCTAAATATATTCAGTGTGTTGTTGACAAAGACCACCTGAAATATATGAGAAGATTTTACCCGGAAATCGTCAATATATGCTTTCTGCCGTTGGCAGGAACAAAAATAAGTGGTAGTATATTAAGTAATTACTCAAAAAATTACGATATAGTATTTACAGGTAATTATTCACCACCATCAGTGTTTGATAGATTTATGGTAACAAACGGTGAAGAATACAGGAAATTTTATATGAGAATTATTGATGACTTAATTGCTAATCCTGAATTGGAAATGGCACAAACCATGGAGCAGCACATAAGAGAAGAACTGGGAAATATCAGTGATGATGATATCAATAACTGCATAAATAAAATGATGTTCATTGATATGTACGTAAGGTTTTATTATAGATGCAGAGTAATGGAAAGGATAGCGGGCACAGGATACAGACTTCATATCGTTGGAGCAGGCTGGGACAAAACAGATATTGTTCATAAGAGCAATGTAACATGGTCTGGCAAAATGATGAACTCATTTGAGTGTCTTCAGGTGCAGTCACAGGCAAAGATTTCTATGAATGTTATGCCTTGGTTTAAAAATGGCATACACGATAGAATATTTAATTCGTTCCTGAATGGAGCAGTGAGTGTGAGTGATGGAAGTGCATATATTAATGAGATATTTACAAATCACAAGAATATAGAATTGTATTCACTGGATAATTTGGACAGTGCGGCAGATGCAGTTTCTTTGTTGATGGAAAATGAAAAGAAGCTTGAAGATATTAGAGAAGCAGGATATGAAGTAAGCACTAATAATACATGGGCTCATAGAGCTCATACACTTGAAAGGATAATAGGCACAAATAATGGCTAATTACAAATTTACAATACAGTACGACGGAAGAAAATATAATGGATGGCAGAAACAGGGAAATACAACCACTACTATTCAGGGAAAACTGGAAGAAATATTAAGTAAGATGTTTGAGATGGAGATAGAGGTTGTGGGCTCTGGAAGAACAGATGCAGGAGTGCATGCTCTTGGTCAGGTTGCCAACGCACATATTGACAAATTTGTTGATAATGAAACATTTAGAGATGAGCTTAATGAACATTTGCCAAAGGATATACGAATTGTTGATGTGGCAAAGGTTGATGACAGATTTCATGCAAGACTGAATGCTACAGGTAAGAAGTATTCATACAGAATTGATAATGGTGCTGTATCAGACCCATTTACAAGAAAATATTGTACAAGGGTTGAGAAACAGCTTGATATAAACAAAATGAAAGAGGCAGCATCGCTGTTGATTGGCGAACATGATTTTACTGCATTTTCCACAACAGCAGGCAAGAAAAAATCAAAGGTTAGAACCATATATAGTCTTGAGCTTGTTGAAGATAACGGTAAAATCAGCATTGACGTTACCGGAAATGGTTTCCTATATAACATGGTAAGAATAATAGCAGGTACTCTTATTGAGGTAGGACTTGGCAAGAAAACCATCAGCAATGTTAGAGAGGCGCTTGAGTCAATGGACAGAAGTAAGGCAGGAATCACAGCACCACCAACTGGTCTATTCCTGGTAGAGGTCAACTACGATAAGTAAAGTGAAGGTGATAATATGTCATTTATAGAATTTGAAGATATTAAGAAAGAATATAAGATGGGTGAGGTTACGATTAATGCCTTAAGTGGCGCGAGCTTTTCAGTGGAGAAGGGTGAGCTGGTTGTAATACTTGGAGCATCAGGAGCCGGAAAAACCACGGCACTAAATATACTTGGAGGAATGGATTTTGCAACATCTGGAAAGGTGTGCGTCGATGGAAAAGAAATAACTGCAATGAGTGAGAGAGAGCTCGTAAAGTACAGACGAGAGGATATAGGATTTGTATTTCAGTTTTATAATCTTGTTCAAAATCTTACTGCACTGGAAAATGTAGAGCTTGCAACTCAGATTTGTACAGATTCTCTTGACCCTGCACAGGTCTTAGAAAAGGTTGAGCTTGGAGACAGATTGAATAATTTTCCATCACAGCTCTCAGGTGGAGAACAGCAGAGAGTGGCAATAGCAAGAGCCATAGCAAAGAACCCAAAGCTGCTGCTCTGTGATGAGCCGACAGGGGCACTGGACTATTCCACAGGAAAGCAGATACTTAAGCTGTTGTGGGATACCTGCCGCAAGGAAAATATGACGGTGGTAATAATAACTCATAATTCGGCAATAGCACCAATGGCTGATAAGGTCATCAAATTCAAAAGTGGACAGGTTAAGGAAATTGTTGTAAATGATACACCACAGTCCATTGAAAATATAGAGTGGTAAAGTTGACGGCTTGTGACTTTAGTACTATAATAAAATTAGAGATAATGTAAATTTTTGTCGAAATAGGTGGCTATATGATAACAGATAAAAAAGAAGAGGTAAGTCCCGCAAAACTGAATAATTATTTCAATATTGAGCAGATATATTCGAGGTGTTCCAGCGAGGAACGGCTTAAGATGCAGAGAATTGGAGAATATGCCAATGTTATCATTACCTACATAAGAAGAAACAGAATGTTTTTGACAGAGACAGCCGGCAATTACTTCGATTTCACGAAGTATATATTTACATACTCAATGCTTGGATGCAGCGAAGCCGATTTGGACAATATCATATATCCGGAGGTCCCCAAAAACATAATAGAAATTATCAAGACTGTTAATATTTACCATAGTGAAAATTGGGATGGAAGTGGATTCCCTCAGGGACTAAAAGGTGAAGCAATCCCATTTTCAGCTAGAGTATGCAGGGTGGCAATGGAATATGAAAGATTTGTTATGGAGCAGGGCTACGAAGAAAGTGAAGGAAATAGAGTTATACTTGAAGCATTGGAAGAAGAGTCAGGAACAGTACTGCAACCTGATATTGTTGAAATATTAGCGGGATGTGAAGCTGTTTTACATAAACTGGACATAGAATTTGGAGTGCTGTAGATGAAACTATTTTATGATGGACGAAAGCGGTCCTTATGGCAGAAAATTAAATATATAATCAAGCATCCGTGGAGTGTTAAGTATTGGTTTAAGGAGCTGGGGCTTGGTGTAAGAAACGTTTTCAGAAAGAATTCTGCGAGGATGATTATTGCATTATGCTGTGCACTGCTGGGTATATTGTTTATCATTTCCATATTCTTTTATAATACCGGAAAATTTGTTGTTACAGTGGAACCGGCATTGGCGGACAAGGGATTTGTGCTATCAACGGATGACACCTTTAAGGATCTTAGGTATAAGCTATTCAGTGAAGCCTTGGAAAATGCTGATAATATAAGTATCAACGATCTTCCTTTGAATCTGGATGATACAGAAGGCTCCCACAATGGCAGAAATTATGTAGCGTACACATTTTACATAAGAAATGAGGGAACCAAGACTGTTGGATATCAGTATAGCATAGATATAGGCGATGCAACTAAAGGAATAGAAAACGCAGCGTGGATAATGATATATCAAAATGGAAAGCCACTTATATATGCTATGGGAAGGGAAGATGGTACGCCGGAGAGGCAGTATTCATATGATGAATTTCCAATTGTAAATGATAACAAATCACTTTAACAGCATATGTTAACACTTAGCAACGATGAAAGAGGATATTTGTCAGAGGCTGAGCAGGAACGGCTGGGTATTATTAGTATTCCGGAGCTCAAGGAGCTTAGAACTATACCGTTTGTTGATAAAGATACAGTTGTTGAAGGAGTAAGGCAAAATATTTCACCGTACGCATCAGACAAGTATACGGTTGTCATATGGCTTGAAGGTGAAGACCCGGAATGTGTTGACAGCATAAAGGGTGGCGAAATTGAATATAAAATGATATTTGAAACAATAGATGATGAGGAATAAGAAAGGTACAGAGGTGTTAATTATGAAAAAGAACAGGAAACTAAAAACAATGATAGTGACAATGCTTATATGTGTGATGATGCTGTCAGCCACAACATATGCATGGTTTAGACTTACAAACTCTCCATCTGTAAGTGAATTGTCGCTGAAAGCGGGAACAACCGGAACGCTTGAGATTGGTAAAACTTCAACAGGAACATTTTCAGATTCAGTTGATTTAACAGAGGCAGTTGCTGCAAATTCATGCTTAAAGCCACTTACAACTGTCAATGGAAAGACCTTTTACAAGCCGGTATATTCAAGCAATGGAAAAGTAACATCAATAGAGAGCACAGCATTAACACCAGCTGAGCTTACAGCTATTACAAACAAGTCAGAGACTGAAGGCGGATATATTGTTCAGACTAAATTTTTCCTCAAAGCAAGCACAAGTGAGGATAAGTCAATTGATATCAAGCTTGCAGGCGCAGGTATTACTGGAACTACTTCAACTGATGGAACAATAATAAAAAATACCGGTTCATCAGACAGTGCAGCAGCATCCATAAGAATTTCATTTGCAACTACATCTGAGACGGCAGTATTGGAGCCAAATGCAGATTTGACCGTGACAGGAAGAGAAGCACAGACATCCATGACAGGATGGGATTCTCTTAATACAATCAAAGAGGACAGTAACTATAAGTTCAAGAACAACGGTTCTACAGGATATTAAGATACAGTATCAGATAAGCTTTTCTCAATAAATACGAACACAGCAACTGAGGTTACAATGACAATTTGGATTGAGGGAGCAGACCCTGACTGTATCAATGACATTGCAGGAGATTTATTAAGCACACAGATTAAATTTATCTCTACAGATCTGGATTAACAGGAAAGGTATGGTAATACCATGAATGCATTTTTTAATTTTTTCTATGACTTAATTGTATATATATTCAGGCATATTTTCGGCAGTGTGATAAGTTTTTTTAAGGAGCTGGCAGGACTGTTTAACGTTTCCTATTACTCCAATCTTCTAAAGACATATAAGAGTGATTTTGGAGCATGGGGATGGGTTCTTGCAGCAATTTCGTTTGTGCTGATATTCATTATACTGGTGCTGATGGCATGGCTGATATTCAGGGCAGTGAAAAGATTTCTCACATTTAAGAGACCGGTTAAAGAAAATGAGCAGCTAAAGGACGAGATAACAAGACTTAATCATGAAATGATGAAGCTGTGTTACGAGCGAGATAAGATTCTTGCAATGCAGGTTTCTAATCTTGGGTTAAAGGTAAATGATAACATAGTAGGTGAAGTACCTGAGAAGGAGACGGAGGCTGTGAAGCCAGTAGAGACTGCAGCAACAGCTGAAGCTAAGCCGGAGGTGGAGGATAAGGTTATTAATGTAAATGTAATGCCAACTCTTGAAGATGATGCCGACAGAAGATTTAACAGACTGGCAGCAGTTGATAAGTTCTATACATCTGGCGCTTATGTTGCTCCAAAATACAATGATGATATCACACTTGAAGATTTATGTAAGGATTTCAGAAACTTTGCAGCTTCAAAGCTTGGACTGTATTACGAGCTCGATCTTATAAAGTTCTTCTTTGCGGCACTTGGTGCCACTAAGATGATTATACTTCAGGGTATATCAGGTACAGGTAAGACTTCGCTTCCATATGCCTTTGGTCAGTTTATACAGAAGCCTTCAATTATTTGTCCTGTACAGCCTGCATGGCGTGACAGAACAGAGCTGTTTGGATATTTCAATGAATTTACCAAAAAGTTCAACGAGACAGAATTTCTTAAGACAATATATGAAGCTGATTACTATGAGGATCCTAGATTCATCGTACTTGATGAGATGAATATTGCAAGGGTCGAGTATTATTTTGCCGAGATGCTGTCGGTACTTGAAATGCCTCGTATTGATGAGAGAAATATTAGTATTGTGTCATCAGTGTGGGAAAATGATCCGGACAAGCTGAAGGAAGGTAAAGTATTTATAGCGCCAAATGTATGGTATATAGGTACAATCAACAATGATGATTCAACCTTTGCAGTAGCAGATAAGGTGTATGACCGTGCAATTCCAATTGACCTTGATTCAAAAGCTGCCAGATTTGATGCACCGGTAACAGAACCTGTTCATATTAGATATTCACATATTAATGATATGTTTGAGGAAGCTAAGAAAATGTATCCTTTATCGGAAGAGAACAGAGCTAAGATAGAAGAGGTTGACTCATATATAATCAAACATTTCAGACTTACATTTGGTAACAGAATACTCAAGCAGATCAATGATTTCATTCCATGCTATGTGGCATGTGGTGGAACAGAGATAGATGGCATTGATTTTATGCTGGCACAGAAGATTTTAAGAAAATTCAGCTCATTGAATCTTGGATATATCAGAGATGAAATAGATGGATTTATAGCATATCTCAATGAGACATTTGGGTATGACACAATGAAAATCAGCAAGGAGTATTTGCTAAGAATTAAGAAACTTGTATAGTAGACATGAAGCTGGAGGCTCCATATGCAGGACGTAGTAGATAAACTTTATAATCAATATAACGAGAATATTTCATACTTCCTTTCAAAGGACGAATTCTATCAGTATTTTCACAATCTTCTTGAAACCGGAACAACTTATTGCCAGTTTTTCAACAGAAAGCTTGTGAAGAGATTGATGAGGAGTGGGTTGAGGCAATTGAAAAGGCGATTTCACATTTACAGACAGCAGTGGATAAGCCCAGAACATTCATTGAGGAAGACCAACAGGTTGTAAATATTGCTCTTGCTAAAAAGTTCACGGCCGAGTCGGTTAAGCATCTTTCCATGCACTCTGAGATGGTTGACAGGGTGAGGGAAGATGGGACGGTCGAACCCAATAAGGTCCTTAATGTTTTCAAAGAGGAGAGCATAAACACCTATGAGAATCGTTTTGTATATACATTACTTATGGAGCTTAAGAGCTTTGTAAATAAGAGGACAGATGTTATTTTTGACCAGTCAAAGAACGAGGATGGTGTAAGGCTGCAGCTTGATTCTGTAATTGATAATTACACTGAAATAATCAATTATCAGACTAACATAAGAATTCAGGATAAGCAGACTGACCTTTCAAACGACAGCGATAACATAAATATTTTTTCCAGAATAAGTAAGATTCATCATAAGGTAAATGATTTGGCAGCGTCAGGCTTTGCAATGGAGATGAACAAATATCCTCTTGTGAAATATCCTGTTGTTAAGACAAATGCCATAGCAAAAAATGAGCATTATAAAGCCTGCTACGATTTATGGAACTACATTCGTTCATATGATAAGGTGGGCTATAAGGTAGAACTAATTGAGCAGGATCCTAATATTTCGCAGTCATTTGAAAATGATATTTATAATATGATACTGCTGAATTATGTAGTTGTGAGAAAGCAGATGACAATCAAGGACATAATGAATATTGATAAGCCTGCAAGAGATAAGAACATGGGTGTTAACCTGATTAAGAAGTTTATTAAAGAGATTGTCAATGAGTATGATATGTCTGAGACGGAGCTTAAAAGACTGATATTGGCTGAACTTGCCTCTGCCCAAAAGGAAAAGGCAGAGCTTGTAAGAAAGAAAGCAGAGCTTGCAAGAAGAGCAGAGGGTGAAGATAATATGGGCGAAGCAGACGACATGGAATCATGGGAAGAGTTCAACAAATCTTCATCAGGAAAGCCGGAAGAACAGCATGAGACAAAGGTACAAGACCAGCAGAACAGGAAGCTTTCTAAGAAACAGATAGCGAAAATCAAGCGTGAGAAGAGAGAGCAGGAAAGACTTAAGCATATTGAAGAAGAGAGATTAAGACTTGAGCATATTAGAGAACAAAAGCTGGAGCAGCAAAGGCTGGAGCAGGAACAGCTGGAAAAGGAAAGATTAGAACAGGAAAAGCTGGAGCAGCAACAGTTGAAACAGGAGCGGCCTGAAGAACAAATACCTGCTGAAGAACAGAAGGAAACAAAATTCAAAGGACTTAGCAAATTATGGCGAAAAAAACGATAAAAGTACTTAGGTTTATGACAAACCTTTTATTTATCCTATTTGTAATTATGTTTACATATGTATTTGTTATTATTTACAGGGGAGGAGTTCCAAAGTTCTTTGGCTACAGCGTTCTTAGAGTAATAAGTGTGAGCATGGAGCCGGAAATATCCCAGGGAGATTTGATATATGTTAAGGAAGTAAGCGAAGACGACATAGAGGTTTCAGATATTATCACATTTTATTCTAGAGATCCATACATAGATGGATTTCTTAACACACATCGTGTGGTTGATATTATAGATAAGGGTGAAAAGAGTGGCGGACGGGAGTACGTTACAAAGGGTGATGGAAATATAGCAGAGGATTACTACGCGGCGTGGCAGAAGGATGTTATTGGAAAATATCAGGGAAAGATACCGGGAGGAAGAGCTCTCGTATATTTAATAAATGCACTCAGAAACAGAGTGGTATATTTTATGGTAATGGTATTTCCAATATTGATATGCTTTGTACACAGCATATATGCAGTTATGAAAATTCTGTTTTATCAGGAAGAAACGGATGATGAATATGAAGAAGACAACAGAAAATAAAACTAAAAAAAATAAAAAGAAGATGTTTGAAAAACTGCAGAAATCATCATTTGCAATGATATCGCTGCTGCTGATTATTATCCTTCTTGTTGCGGTCACAGTAACATGGTTTGTTCTTGGAACCCATGCAAATGTTAATGAACTTACAGGAAAGGTGTCTGACTGGGACCTTATTGTGTCCACCACATCTATGGGTGACCCTATTACAGATGACGACAAACTTGTATTAAACGTTGATGATTTTACAAATGTAGCCAATGGTAAATTAGCTCCCGGAACAACCGGAACTATTGAATTTTATGCCAGAAGTAATTCGGACGTTGTCGCAGGCTGCAGTATTACCCTTGATAAGTCAGCATTAACATTGGAAGGTGATGGCACCGACTATTCAGAAGTTTTGCAGAACCATTTAAGATTCTATACAGATGATACATACACAACCGAAATAGACATGGAAAATGCCTACACAGCTGAGATTGCCATGGGCGAAGAAAAAAAGATTACAGTGTATTGGCGCTGGCCATATGAGGGTGATGAGATAATGCCTGACACAATCACAGCACCGGAAGATATCAAGACATTTTTAAAAAATTATGATGACGAGGATTGCCTTATCAGCAAGTACAGAGACAGCATTTCAGGAAACATAGTGCTGAATATCAATGCTTATGGAAAGGAACCTGAGACCAGTGAATAAGAGAAAAGAGAACAAAATAGCTAAATTAAATATTTTACTCTCTATTATTATGATGTGCATTTTCTCCATGGGAGTATGTGTTCTGGCGAAATTCTACAAAGAATATTCGGCGGGTACGGATGTGGAACATATTAGCATTGCCAGCTATTACATAGATGTGCTGGAGGCGGATAAGGCTACACCAATTACAGAGAAAATCAACCTCACGAATTTGAATCCGGGAGAGATTAGAGATGTGGTGTTTTATGTGGCAAATGGTCACGATAAGCTCGGATATTAAAGTCATTTCTGCAAATGATGAGGATACACTGTATAATTCAGATTCAAGCAACGTGGTAAGTCTAAGTACAATTAAATATAAAAATGACTATGGCTTAAGACCATTATTTTCAGAGGACATACTTAATGAAAACTGGCTGCAGTCGGCAGGAAAAATAAAGGTAACTGAGAATCCTGAAGGCGGTTACTATGCGGATATAGCAAATGAAGCACAGCTGTATATTATGTCAGTGGGAATCAAGGCAGGTTCACTAACGTTTTCAACGAAGGAAACAGCGGTAACATGGCCTTATAGAGACAATTCAAAGACCTGGAAGAGCGAGGCATCGTGGGTTGGAGAAAGCCTGGATAAAGTGACAAATGATGTCTGGTATCCTTCAATATTCCAGTACTTTGATTTTTCTGATGTGGAGAATGGATACAGGGCAATGCTTGGAAAGGGTGGTTACAGTCTTCTTAATTGTACAAATAATAACTACAATGATAAGGCTCAGAGAACCACATACAGACTTGCTGAGGGCAGAACCTATGACATGACCACAATACCGGGCTACACAGGCATTGGCGATAACTACACTAATAATGATAGCTGCGTTGCAGGTTTATTTAGAGCTAACTTTGATGGAAATAACAGCACAATCAAGGTAGACATTGACTGTACGAGCTTTAAGACCTTCGGCTATGCCGGACTGTTTCCAAGGCTTGGATTAAGCTCGACCCAGACAGTAGGTAATGAGTATATAATTGGCAATTTTACGTTGACAGGAAGTGTTGTGGGCGTCAGGGCAGCAGGTGGTGTGTGTGGAACAAAATACAATGGAAGATATATTTTCAACAACATTAATCTTGTGGATTTGAGTGTATCTAATACAGGCTTATTTAATGGCGTAACCTATCAGGAATCAGCAGGAGGCATGATTGGAACCATTAATTCAAATGATGGCGGTAATATTATTGTTAATGCTGACAAGGAAAATGATAAGACAACAGTTGAGAATATCAGTGTATCTTCTATGTCGCATTCGGCAGGTATAATAGGCTATGGTAAGAATTCGCGAATCAATAACATAACAATGAAGAATTCTTCATATAAGTCTGAAAATGGACATTCAGCAGGAATAATTGCCTTTAGATATGAAAACAGCACAGGTTCAATTACCGCCATAGACAATGCCTCAGTAACCGGATGCAGCTTCATTAATCACACCGCTAATTTGTCAATGGGAGCTATAGGCGGAAACATAAACAGAAGTACAGTTATGTTTGCGATGCACGATATATTTGTTGAGGATAACACATATACAACAGATGAAGGTAAAACCTCATATGTGGGAAAAATTGTGGGACAATACAGCAAGTCTTCAAACGGCGGTGAGCTTGGAATTCTTAAAATGGATGATTTGTATACAGATACTATTCCAATGCATGGAAATGCACTCTCAACAGATACGAAAATTGTATCGATTTACTTTAATGATTTTTGTGATCTGGATGCGGCCGAAGCAAAGTATGGTATCAACAGATATGCTTCATCAGATGATGAAACCAACACGAGATACGCTGATTTGTTAGATGAGGAGGCATTTGGCGGTGTTGATCTAATCCCTGATACAGAAGCTGTTGACAGCACAATTGTAAAGTGGAGCAGTGATGCTGGAACAATCGAGCAGGTAATAAATAGTCTGCTTGACAGTCTTACAAATGGAACCGGCAAAATAAATGACAAGTACAATGACAATATTTCAATTGACGTTGTGCCAATGCAGGTAAATCATGGCGTTGCAAGTGAGACATCAGGAAGCGCTGCCATTGATATCGAAAAAAGAGACGGAACATTTATTATTTCAAATAACAACAGGTATGATACTGCTGAGAAGACAATTGATGGAGTGTATACTCCGGGTTCATATTCAATTATCAGAATTACATACACAATTGGCGGAGGAGAATTTGAGGAAACTGTAAATCTTCCATTCTTTGTCAGCAATATGGTAAATGTGGATATTTATTCACGTACTATTACAGGTGAGGAATATTCGGCTGAGGTAATGAGAAATATCACAAACAGGGATGTTCTGACAGTGACAAAGGACAGCTCGTACACAGTTTACACAGAATATATGTACAGCTCAAATAGAACGGAATTTGAGGAGGCTGTATATGTAAATAAACTGTTTAGGTTCGATAATCATGCAGCACCGGTCATTCCTGTGGGAACGAAGCTGACTATGGTAGATGTGACGGAAGACCAGCCACATGTATATTATTATGAGGTTAAAAAACAATTGGCAGAAGTGCCATTGACAGATTTCAAGGATGAGGACGGCAATGCATACAAGGAAAGAGATATATCCAGACTTTCAGAGCTCCCTCAGCATAATGTATATTCAACTGTATACTTTAACGGACGACATTTTACGAAATACAACAGAGGTGTCGAGAGATATTTTATATTTGTAGATTGCAGCAGGGTGGCAACCGAAGGAAATCTTACGGAGCTTGAGAGCCAGATTACACCTTCAATAGTTCAGAATGACTCGTTAAATAATCCTGAAACGATGCAGAAACAGCATGGTTATCAAATCAATTTGGTACAATAACAAATCATCTTCATTTGAATGCTTTTTATGATGTATTAAATAGGGTCTATCTAGATGCAATCGTTCAAACAGCATCTGAATATCACGAAACTCGAGCATGTATAAATATGCTTGAAAGATCTCCCCTATCTAATGCAATTTTAGTTGCTGACAGAGGATATGAAAACTATAACCTCATCTCAGACACAAACGACAACTAAGTCCACCCACTGTGATCAAGTTGATAGAAAAACATGTTTTACCGGTAAGGCTTAATAGAAAAGACCCTCGCAAAGTCAAACCTCAAGCCACTGTAAGTTTTCTATATAGAGTTGCTTAATCAAAAACAATTATATCTTTTATTTGACAGATACACAATCTGTCTTTTTGTGATACAAAAAATCCATGACAGAAAAGAAAAACAGAACCATCAACATCAAAAATGTGATAGTTCTGTTTTGGAAGTATTTCATATCACCTTAACTTAATGACATTGACCGGTTGGTCCTCTTTTCGTATGCAATGTTATGGAAGCAGGCTTTTTCCAGCACTGTCAAATGTAGGATATGTAATACTTGGAGTGTAGTCTGCACTGAGAATCTTGTTATGAAATTCATCGAATTCTCGGAGTGGCAACGGCTTGGCAAAGAAGAAGCCCTGTGCGAAGTCACAGCCTATTTCTGTCAATCGATTGGCCTGTTCAACTGTTTCAACACCTTCCGCGATAACGGACTTGTCAAGCTCCTTGGTCATGGCATTTAGGTAACGCACAATAGTCATACCATTTTCATTATTAAGACTGCGGCTCAGAAACTTTCGGTCCAGCTTAATGATTGATACTGGTAAATCCTTCAGCAGATTAATTGGAGAATGATAGCTTCCAAAGTTATCAATGCAGATGGTAAAGCCTTCGTCACTTAATCGATTCATTGCACCGGTTATCTCAGCGGTGGTCTCAGAAAATGCACGCTCTGGAAATTCAAGAACAATCATATTCTTGGGTACCTTAAACTTGGCGGCCAGATTGTTGAGAGTATCGATAAAGCCGGGATGGTCAAAGTGGATAGGCGATATATTAATATGTATTGGCACAGGCTTAACATTATTGTCAATCCAGTGTCGTATAGTCTTAAATGCATCGGTCCATATGTAGTGGTCAAGCTTGATGATAAAATTATTTGCCTCAAAAAGAGGTATGAAGCTAAAAGGAGATAAAATTCCTCTTGTAGGGTGATTCCAACGAACCAGTGCCTCGCCTCCGATGATTTCATGTGTACGCAGATTAACCATAGGCTGCATATACATAATAAACTGGTGGTGTTCAAGAGCGTGATTCATCTCGGCACCCATCTGCTCATCCTCAATTAATCGCTGCTCTAATTCCTTAGTATAGAAAGCGTAGTTGATATCAGAATGTTTGGAAATAGTACGCTTTGCCAGCTCAGCCAAATTGGTCATGGCAGATATCTGCATTGCCTTATCTTCAATCTTATATATACCAAACGACATGTGTACCTGAAAGTTCTTGGAATAATCCTTGATGTTAGTGGAAATTAAATCAGCTACATTTATTAATTCATCATCCTCATCATAATTGGCGAGCACAGCAAAAAGCTGCTCATGCACACGTCCATAGAGGTAGTATGTCTTTAAAAGTGAGCGAAGCTGCTCAGCCACGAAACACCGAACCTTATCACTTTCCTGCAGACCATAAGAAATGTTAATCTTGCTTAGATTATCAATCTCAAAAATAATCATGCCAAAGTTAGATTCAGGATATTGGTTAAGCATATCACGGCAGTCAATAGAAAATTTAGCCATATTATTAAGGCCTGTAACCGGGTCGGTGTAGGCTATGTCTTCCAATTGAGTAATATGTGTTGAATCATTCAAAAGCTCCTGCTCAAGATTGGAAAGCTTAGACTGCAGGTCTTCCTTCTCCTGTGCTGCTCTATTTTGTTGAATACGGCGAACGGTGGGAATTGTGACCGCTAATGTGGCAGCCATAGCACCTGCACCTGTAAGTATTTCACTTATCATATGATTATCTTCATAGTAAATTATATAAATATTTTAGTACATTTTAGCTGTAAACACAAGGAGAGTAGGAAATGTGTTTGTGTCAAGTAATCGTTGGCAATTATTTTTTGTTTTTCAAAATGATATATT
>CAZBKO010000045.1:0-16439 GCA_964492545.1 uncultured Lachnospiraceae bacterium | reverse complement strand
AATGTGCTTAAGACAGATGGCAACTTTAATAACGAAATCGGTGTACCATTAACTGTATTTAGAATGAACGAGGAACATCAGGCTGCTGTTCTTGAAATGGGCATAAGTGACTTTGAAGAAATGCACAGATTAAGTGCAATAACAAGACCGGACATCGGTGTAATAACCAATATAGGATTATGTCATTTAGAAAATCTTGGTTCAAGAGACGGTATTTTCAAAGCTAAGACAGAGATGTTTGATAACTTAAATGATGATGCACAGGTTGTGTTAAATGGCGATGATGACAAGCTGCGCAAGGTCGGTCTTGTGGGCGGCAAGATGCCTGTGTTCTATGGCAAATCAGATGAAAATAATATTTATGCAGATAATATAGCACCACAGGGACTTGATGGAATTTCATGCACAATACATTGTGATTCGGACTCATTTGATGTACTAATTCCTGTTCCCGGAGAACATATGGTATATAATGCGATGGCGGCAACAGCTGTAGGCCGTATACTTGGTCTTGATTATGAAGAGATTAAGAGGGGCATTGAGAATATGGAGACAATAAGAGGAAGATTTAAGATTATCAAAAAAGATGATCTTACTCTGATAGATGACTGCTATAATGCCAATCCTGTATCAATGAAGGCATCACTTGATGTGCTTGATTATGCCAATACAAGAAAGATTGCTATTCTTGGAGATATGTTTGAACTTGGTGAGAATGAAAAAGAACTTCATGCAGGAATTGGTGAACATCTTAAAGAGAAGAATATTGATTTAGTTTTATGTGTTGGAGAACTCTCTGAGAACATTAAGGATGATTCAAAGCCAATATATTATTTTAAAAATCTTGATGAATTATTTTCTCATTTAGATGAATACATAATGAGAAATGATACAATTTTAGTGAAGGCTTCCAATGGAATGCATTTTGAAAAAATAGTAAATTATATAGATAATTTTTACTGATAATTGATAAAACTTACCAGATTAATAAGAATGAATCTCCATATAATATGAATGTAACACGAAGGTGTCACAAAACTATATGACAAATGGAGGTAACAATTATGAGTAATTCAACTTCGAACAAAACTAACGTTCCAGAAGCAAAGGGCGCTTTAAACAGATTTAAAATGGAAGTTGCCAACGAGATCGGTGTGCCATTATCAGACGGATACAATGGTAACTTAACTTCAGCTCAGAACGGATCAGTTGGTGGGTATATGGTTAAGAAAATGATTGAAGCCCAGGAAAGACAGATGGCAGGTAAATAATCTGATATAGACATTAGATTATAAAGTACCAAAAAAGTGATTGCTAAGACGAAATTTAGCAATCACTTTTTCATATGTTACTTTGTTCTATTAAAGAATATTTTCACACTAGCCATGTAAGAATATTTCTTATATATGTTTTATGAAATTCCATGTCATTCATAAGCTCATCAGTATATTCAAAGTATGCCATGCTGCTGCATGAATCATATCCGTAGGCAGGGAGAAATATCGGCGAAGCCTGTGGCATAAATGTACTTTCTCTTTTGACATAGCAGTTATCACGTGAGGCTTTAACACGATGAGACTTGTCAACATATGCGGCAATTCTTTTATGAATGGCATAATCCTCATCAGGAAGATAATAATAATTCTTATAATCCTCATAAAAGTGCTTAAGCTCATCATGAATACCTTTTACACACAGCTTTAAATTATTATTTTCTAAAATAATATAGAAAAACTCAGTTCCATAGGATAATCTTCCAGGCAAATCATATGGAATATTTATTCTGTAAATAAGTTCATATTTATCATTAATTACAATATCTTCTGGTATTACACATGTATTCCCGCTTAGGAGCCATACATAATATTCTATAATGAATATTTTAGCAAGACCAAGCATATCATCATGATTATGAAGTAATAGCAAATTCTTAAGCTCTTCATCACCAGACTTAACATATTCGTGATAAACCTTAATAAGCTTGCCTCCATCATACATATCATCACGATGAATATTAAGAAATTCTTCTATGGATTTCTGCTTAAGATTAATAAGCTTAAGAATATTCTTATAAGGATAAATATCTCTGTAAATATCAAGACTTTCAAGTTCGTGTATTCTGCAGGAAATATTATGCTTAAGACAGCGCGCTTCAACAAATGGAATATCGAATCTGTTGCCGTTGAAGTGTATGATGCGCTTGTAATTACCTATAAAAGAAATGAATTCATCAAGTATCTGACATTCTTCCTCCTGATTAGCTGCAAGCCACTGATGAATGGTATATGTACCATTTGAAAATGTAGCAGCACCTATCAGATATATAAACGAATTCTTAGGGGAAAATCCTGTTGTTTCTATATCAAAGAATAGTGATTCTTCATAAAAATTATCAATGGATAAATAATTATTAAGTTGTATGGAATGCTGCGAATTAACCTTATTCATATGCCTTGCCTTTCTTTTTCTAGTCATATATTATCACAGATTTAGTAAAATATGTATAAATATATTGTCAAAAAAACAACTTTATATTATTATTAATAGGATTGTAGTTGAAAGAAAAATCTAGAATAAGGATAAATGCACTGCCCGTAATTTCTTTCATATGTGAAGGGCGGTTATGCATAGGTGAAGGTATGTCAATACTGACATTTAAGGGAGGAGTTCATCCAAATGAAGGAAAGGAACTTTCCAAAGACAAACCTATAACAGTGTACAACCCGGAAGGAAATGTGGCAATTTCCATGGCACAGCATATTGGTGCACCGGCAGCTCCACTTGTAGGCAAGGGCGACAGAGTATTGGTAGGACAAAAGATTGGTGAGGCTTCAGGCTTTATTTCAGCAAATGTTCATTCATCAGTGTCAGGAACAGTAATTGCAGTTGAACCAAGATTGATGACAAATGGTTCGAAGGCTACATGTATTGTTATTGAGAATGACGGACTTTATGAAGAAACTGAGATTGTTAAGCCTGAGAGCGTAGATAAGCTTAGCAAAGAAGAGATTAGAAATCTTGTTAAGGAAGCAGGCGTAGTTGGTATGGGTGGAGCATGTTTTCCTACTCATGTAAAGCTTACACCTAAGAATGAAGAAGAAATTGAGTACATAATTGTAAATGGTGCTGAATGTGAACCATATCTGACATCAGATTACAGAAGAATGACTGAACAGCCAGAGTACCTGATTGAGGGGCTTAAGGTAATGCTCACACTTTTTCCAAAAGCAAAAGGCTTTATAGGCGTTGAGGATAATAAGAAGGATGTTATTATCAAGCTTCGCAATATGGTAAAGGATGAGGAAAGAATTGAAGTTAAGGAGCTGTATACTAAGTATCCACAGGGTGCAGAACGTCAGCTGATATTTGCAACTACCGGAAGAAAGGTTAATTCATCAATGCTTCCAGCTGATGCAGGATGTATCGTTGATAATGTAGATACTGTATTTGCAATCAGAGCGGCAGTAGTTGAGGGAAGACCTTTAATTCAGAGAGTTGTCACAGTTACCGGTGATGCAATAAGAGAACCACAGAATTTTCTTGTAAGAATAGGTACTGATTCAGCAGAATTAATTGACGCAGCTGGCGGATATATTAAGCATCCTAAGAAAGTTATTTCAGGTGGCCCAATGATGGGTACTGCAATGTTTAGTTTGGATGTTCCTGTAATTAAGGGTTCATCGGCATTATTGTGCTTTACACGTGACTTTGTATCAGAAGTAGAAGAATCAAGCTGTATTAATTGTGGCAGATGTGTAAGTGTATGTCCGGGACGTGTTATTCCTTCTAGACTTGCTGATTTTGCAAGAAGAGGTCAGATGGATGAGTTTCTTAAATATAATGGACTTGAATGTTGTGAATGCGGATGCTGTTCATACATTTGTCCTGCAAAGAGAAATCTTACACAGTCAATCAAGACCATGAGAAAAGAAGCATTGGCGAGAAGAAAGAAATAATACACAGAAAGGTGACTATAAAATGAGCGATATGTTAAAAGTGTCTTCGAATCCACATGTTAGGGATAAAGGGACAACATCTCAGATTATGCTGGATGTAATAATAGCTTTAATACCTGCATCAGTATTTGGTGTATACAATTTTGGTATTCGTGCTTTGATATTAATCCTTGTTACAATGGCAACATGCGTTATTACTGAGACAGTATATGAGAAATGTATGAAAAAGAAACTTACTATTGGAGATTTCAGCGCAGCTCTTACGGGATTACTGTTAGCGCTTAATTTACCTGTAAGCTTACCAATATGGATGGCAGTACTTGGCGGAGTATTTGCAATTCTATTTGTAAAGCAGCTATTTGGAGGACTGGGACAGAATTTCATGAACCCGGCACTGGGTGCAAGATGTTTCTTATTAATATCATTTGCAAAACAGATGACAGATTTCACGCTGGATGGCGTATCAACTGCTACACCACTTAAGAATCTAAAGGATGGAATAAATGTTGATACAATGGATATGTTTATTGGAAATACAGCCGGTACAATAGGTGAGACATCAGTAATTGCACTTATTATTGGAGCTGCATACTTACTGGTTAAACAGATTATTGATTTTAGAATTCCATTATTTTACATAGGTACATTTGCAATATTTGTAATTATCTATTCATTTGCAAAAGGAAATGGATTTGATTATGAATTCCTTGCATCTCAGTTATGCGGTGGTGGTCTTATGCTTGGTGCATTCTTCATGGCAACTGACTATGTAACCTCACCAATAACAAAAAATGGAAGAATTGTATTTGGTATATGCCTTGGACTACTTACAGGAGCATTTAGATTATTAAGTACAGCAAATGCTGCACCTGAAGGTGTATCATATGCAATAATATTCTGTAATCTTTTAGTGCCTCTTATTGAAAAGGTTACACTGCCTAAAGCATTCGGCAGAGAAAAGAAGAGGGGGTAGTGCAATGAAAAATTTAATTAAAGATGCTCTTATTTTATGCGTTATAACATTAGTTGCAGGACTTCTTCTCGGAACAGTATATGAGGTAACAAAGTCTCCAAGAGCAAAACAGGAAGAGAAGGCAAAGCAGAAATCATATAAGGCGGTATTTGAGAATGCTGAAAGCTTCGAAGAAACAGAAATCGATGAAGACGCTGTTGCTAAGTATTTAGAAGACAACGGTGTTAAGTCATCAATTGCTTTCGTAAATGAAGTTGTTACTGCTGTAGATAAGAAAAATGAGCAGCTTGGATATGTTATCACAGTAACTGATAAAGAGGGCTATGGCGGAGAAATTAAGCTTGCAGTTGGAATTCAGAATGACGGAACGGTCAATGGTATTTCCATTCTTTCAATCAGTGAAACAGCCGGATTAGGTATGAAGGCAAAGGAAAGCAAATTTAAAAAGCAGTTTGAAGGAAAAAATGTAAGTGAATTTGTATACACAAAAAATGGAGCGGCAGCAGACAATGAAATTGATGCAATCAGTGGAGCAACAATAACAACCAACGCTGTTACAAATGGTGTAAATGCTTCAATAAAATGTTTTGCTTATTTGAATGGAGGTGCTGGAAATGAATAAATGTCTTGAAAGACTTTATAACGGTATAATTAAGGAAAATCCAACATTTGTATTAATGCTTGGTATGTGTCCAACACTTGCTGTTACAACATCTCTTATAAACGGACTTGGAATGGGACTTACAACAACAGTAGTTCTTACAGCATCGAATGCCATTATTTCTTTACTCAGAAAAATAATTCCTGATAAAGTTAGAATGCCAGCATTCATAGTAATAGTTGCCAGCTTCGTTACAATTGTGCAGTTTATGCTTCAGGCATATTTACCATCACTTAACGATTCACTTGGTATTTACATTCCACTTATAGTTGTTAACTGTATTATTCTTGGACGTGCTGAGTCGTATGCTTCTAAGAATCCTGTAATTCCATCGATATTTGATGGTATAGGAATGGGACTTGGATTTACAGTTGGTTTGTCATTCCTTGGAGTTCTCAGAGAACTTATCGGAAGCGGAACAGTTGCTTCACTTAGAATTATTCCTGAAGATTACTGTATAACTATTATTGGTCTTGCACCTGGTGCTTTCTTTGTACTTGCAATGCTTGTTGCAACTCAGAATAAGATAAGACTTAACGCAGGAAAGAAACCAAAAGAAACAGGATGTTTATCAGGCAATTGTGCTGAGTGTGAAATGTCCTGTGCAGATAGAAAAGAAGAGAAAGAGGAGGAAGCTTAATTGAAATCAGTATTAATTATTGCCATTGCGGCAGCCTTAGTAAATAATGTAGTTTTAAGCCAGTTCCTTGGATTATGTCCTTTCCTCGGAGTTTCTAAAAAGGTTAAAACAGCAGCTGGTATGGGTGCAGCAGTTATATTCGTTATAACAATAGCATCAATATTTGCCAGTCTGATTTATAGCTATATTTTGACACCACTTGATATGACATATTTAAATACAATCGTATTTATCCTTGTAATTGCAGCTCTTGTTCAGCTGGTTGAAATGGTTCTTAAGAAAATGAGTCCATCGCTATATGAGGCGCTTGGTGTATACCTTCCTCTTATTACCACTAACTGTGCAGTTCTCGGTGTTGCACTTATAAATGTTCAGAAAGAATATGATTTATTAAAGAGTGTTGTAAATGGATTTGGTACAGCAGTCGGATTTACAATTGCAATTGTAATTATGGCTGGTATTCGTGAAAAAATTGAATACAATGATGTATCACCTGCATTTAAAGGAACACCAATAGTATTATTAACAGCTGGTTTGATGTCCATAGCATTTATGGGCTTCTCAGGCTTATTATAGAAAGGTGGCACTCATGAGTATAACTGGAATATTAATTGCTACAGCAGTTGTCGGTGGTACCGGACTATTAATAGGTATAGCACTTGGATTTGCTGGAAAAGCGTTTGAAGTAGAAGTTGATGAAAAAGAGATTGCAGTTAGGGAGAAGCTTCCCGGAAATAACTGCGGTGGATGTGGATATGCCGGATGTGATGCACTTGCTAAAGCTATTGCAGCAGGTGAGGCACCGGCAGGTGGATGTCCTGTTGGTGGACCGGATGTGGCTGCTGCCATTGGAGCAATTATGGGTACAGACGCAGATGTGACGAAAATGGTGGCATTTGTTAAGTGCAGTGGTAATTGTAACGTTGCAACAGAAAAATATGATTATAAAGGTGCTATGAGCTGCAGAGAGGCTGCAGTTGTAAGTGGCGGACCAAAGGGCTGTGCTTTTGGATGTATGGGACTTGGATCATGCGTTCAGGTATGTGATTTTGATGCAATCCATATCGAAGATGGTATTGCCTGTGTAGATTCTGAAAAATGTGTAGCATGTGGTAAATGTGTTGCAACATGCCCTAAGAATGTGATTGAACTTGTACCTTATGAGAAAAAAGTAAGAGTTATGTGTAGTTCAACTGAAAAAGGCAAGGATGTTAAAATGGTTTGTAAATCAGGATGTATTGGATGTAAGCTTTGCGAGAAGCAATGCGAAAACGATGCGATACATGTTGAGAATAACATAGCGCATATTGATTATGATAAATGTACAAATTGTGGTAAATGTGCAGAGAAATGTCCTGCTAAAGTAATAACAGCAATTAATGCATAATTATTTTATTATCGGACATAATAGCTTCGTAAACTTAGCTTAGGAGGTTATTATGTCCGGTTTTTTATATTCAAAATTAGATGATGCATTAAGAATAGGTATGTCATTTGATTTAATAAAAAGAGAAATAAAGGTTGCCGATAGAACAGGCTATTTGTATTATATCGATGAGTTTACTAAAGATGATATAATGGAAAAAATGCAGGAATTTTTTTATTCCGTTGAGGAGCAGGATTTAACCAATAATGCTAAGGATTTTACCATTAAAAATCTACCATATATTGAAACTGATTATAGTGATGATCTTGGTTTTATAGTAACTAATATTCTTTCAGGTGTTGTGGGACTGTATATTCAGGATTATGATCAGATAATACTAATTGATGCACGTACTTATCCTGCAAGAAGTGTAGAAGAACCCGAGAAGGATAAGTCACTTAGAGGCTCAAGAGATGGATTCGTTGAAACAATTGTAAATAATATTGGTTTGATTAGAAGAAGAATACGAGATCCTAATTTGACTATCAGAGCGATGCAGATGGGTGAATCTTCACATACAGATATTGCTGTTTGCTATATGGAGGGCAGAGTTGATAATAAGCTTTTGAAAATTATCATAGATAAAATAGAAAATTCAAAAATAGATGCACTGACTATGAATCAGGAGACCTTGGTTAATACGCTGTTTAAGAGAAAATGGTACGATGCACTGCCAAGATTTAAATTTACGGAACGTCCGGATACTACGGCCGCATCAATACTTGAAGGACAAATATGTATTATTGTTGATAATTCGCCTTCAGCAATAATAATTCCAATGACCTTGTTTGATTTGACAGAAGAAGCAAATGATTACTATTTTCCAAGAATAACGGGAACATATCTGCGTACATCCAGGTGCATAATAACATTGCTGTCGCTTGTTTTAACGCCAATTTACTTATATGCGACAATGAATCCGGACAGCATTCCAGAATGGCTTAAGTTCACAGCAGTGAAGGATGTGGTTAATGTCCCCATATTTTTTCAGCTGATTATACTTGAAATAGCGATAGATGGAATGAAGCTGGCGGCAGTAAATACGCCTAATATGCTAAGCACACCTCTGAGTGTTATAGCTGCCCTTATAATTGGCGATTTTGCTGCCCAGTCAGGGTGGTTCAATCCTGAAACAATGCTATATATGGCATTTGTTGCCATAGCCAATTTTACACATCAAAGCTATGAGCTTGGATATGCAATTAAATTCTTTAGAATATTTTTGCTAATAATGATAGCGTTATTTGGGGGTATTGGATTTATAGTCGGATTGGCTGTGATTATATTAGGACTTGCAACTACGAAGACATTAGGTGGAAGAGGATATCTCTATCCGGTTATTCCACTTAATGTATCAAAGCTGTTTAAAAGAGCTACTTTGAAGAAATAGTAATTATATTATCATTGATTGATAAGCCTGATGACAATGTTAATTGGTTATCTTTATCTATAAAGACGGCCTCAACATTGTCATTATTTTCTATGAATTTAAGACCTTCATCTAGTCCAAGTGAATAACATGTAGTGCTAAGGGCATCGCCATCAACAGATGAATCTGAAATGATTGTTACGCCGTTTAGGCTATTATCAATGGGATAACCGGTTGAAGTATCAAGTATATGGTGATAAAGCCTGCCATTTTCATCATAGAAATATCGCTCGTAATTGCCGGAGGAAACAATGGATTTATCAGAGGCTCTGACTACAGCTATATTTCCATTTGTATCAGAAAATGGTTCACGGATACCTATATTATAGTTGGAGCTATCTGGCTTGGAGCCAATGAGCAGTATGTTGCCACCTAAATCAATAATTCCATTTGTTATACCATTGTCAATAAGAAATTCCTTGAGTTTATCGGCAACAAAGCCTTTAGCTATACCACCTAAATCAATGGAAGCACCATCGCAGCTTAGAGAAACAGTATCATCTTTGATAATGATATTATTGTAATCTACTTTCTCAAGTGCAGATTGAATGCTGGCATTATTTGGAATGACGGGTGTATCTGATGTGAAATCCCATAGCGACGAAACTGCTCCGATGGTTATATCAAAACTACCATGAGACAACTTGGAGTAATACAGACTTTTATTTATTAATTCAATGGTATCTGAATGTACTGCTACAGGTTTGCCATTTGCCTGATTAATCTTTGATACATCGCTTTCTTCAATGGTTTTGGAAAGCATATTCTCGTAATCATTACATATGTCAAAGCATTTATCAATAAGTTCCGGCTTATTCTCATAGAGAGTGATAGTTATAACTGTGTCAAAATAAAAGTCAGTTTTGCTTACGGCCTTGTTGTCATTCTTAGAATCGCAGGATACAAGAGAGGTAAGAATAAATATTGTTAGAAATGTACAAATAGCTTTTTTCATATTGGAAACCTTTCATTTAACATAATAATGTAATATACATCAATAATATTAGCGTGTCAAATATGATGATAATGCAAATTTCTAGAAGAGATATAATTGAAATATGACAAACAGGTGAATATATTTGACGGTTACGTGAATAATCTTGCTATGTAAATTATTATTTTGTATAATATTCACATACTTATGTGTAAAAGGAGAAAAGGTAAATGAAAAAGCGATTGTTAGCTATGACCATGGCATTGTGTGTGGCAGCAACGGGGATGATGGCGTGTGGTAAAGGTAAGGAAGAGAAGACAACAGATGAAAGCGGTAATGTAGTTCAGGATACAGCAGCAGATGGAGAGGCAGAATCTACATCTGATAAGAAGAACGATAATTTGTCAGAGGATGAACAGCTGTTTGAGGATTTATTTGATATTAATAATTATGTTCAGGTAAAGATTGATATTTCCAATGAAGAGCTTCAAAAGATTCAGAATGATTATGATACATATCAAAAACGTCATTCAAAATCACCAATTTACAGAAGGGCTGATAAAGTAACAATCACTATCGGCGATAAGTCTTATGAGATTGAGGATGTTGGAGTTAGAATGAAGGGAAATACTTCAAGAGAATCATTTTATGATTCAGAAAGAGGCATGTATAATTTAATCCATTTGAGATTAAGCTTTGATGAAACCTTTGATAATCCGGATTTTTATGGAACTGAGGCCCAGGTGTGGACTGATGAGAATGCTAAGCTTGCCAGAGAAGAAAGAACCTTTGCAACCTTATCATCGCTTGAGATGAAGTGGAACAAGAATTTCGATACTACATATGTTAGAGAATACTATGCAAATGCGATGTTTAGAGATTTTGGTATAATGGCGCAGCATCAGAACATTGCCAACACAGTAATGGGTGGAATTAATCTTGGTGTGTATAGTGTTTATGAACCGGTTGATAAGAATTTCCTTAAGAAATACTATGATGGTGAAGAGAACGATGGAGATTTATATAAGGCAGCATGGACTAACTCGCCAGCCAGCTATTCTAATGGTGTTTCATATGGTGTAGAGGATCCTGATACAGGAATGTCTTACAATTATGATCTTAAGACAAATAAAAAGACATCTGATAATTCACTGCTTAAGAATCTTATCGATACAATTGGCAAGAGTGATGTAACTAAGGAAAGCTTTGAAACAGTTGTTGATGGCGATTACTGGGTAAAGTTTGCAGCAGTCAGCTACTTTGTTGGTAATCCGGATGACATGAGAAATAATTTTAACAATCACTACGTATATATTAAGCCTGATGGACAAGCTGTTTTTGTACCATATGATAATGATAGGGTATTTGGTATTACTGTTGGCTGGAATCCGGAAGGAACAGGAATGACAGCAGTTTCACCATTTTCACCTAAGGCTGACGGACTTGGCTCATTCCAGTATAATCCATTATATTTGAAGACCGTAATTGATGAAAAAGGTTTTTATTATAATGAATACGTTGATATGTTAGCTGAGGTAGCTTCAAGTAAATGGTTGACAGAAGAGAACTTTACGAAGTATTATGATATTGCTAAGAAGAATTATGAGAATTGTGTAACTCCTGATAAGGATTTTGAAAATGCTGAGAAATCAATGTTTAGATTTTCAAATGATGATGGAGATGAGAATGATATTTACTCTAACATGTCAATGAAACAGTATTTAGAGCGCAAGCTTGAAACATATAATAGCAGTATAAGTAAAGGAACAGATGAACAGTAAAAGATTACATGACATAGTATTAATAGTAATTTGTATATTAATTGCAGGATTCAGCTATCTTGCAATTAATATTTTTTCATCAGATACAGGAAATATGGTTGTTGTTAAGGCTGATGGTGAGATAGTTGCACAGATGCCAATTGATAAAGATACTACCTTTAGGTATGAAGCTGGTGATGATATTAATATTATTATAATCAAGAATACAAGAGTATATATTTCTGAGGCAAATTGCAGCAATGAAGAATGTGTGAATCAGGGAAGCATTGGACATGCAGGGCAGTCAATTGTATGCCTTCCGCATAAGCTGGTTATTACTATTGAATCAGAAAAGGATGACAATGATGTGGATGGTGTTGTGCGATGAAACGAGATAATAAGTCTTTGTATATTGCAGCTATGTCTATGATATGTGCATTTGCAATTATACTAAGTTATATTGAATCCCTTATACCTTTGGCTGTAGGCATACCGGGGATAAAGCTTGGACTTGCGAATTTTGTGATTGTAATATGTCTATATAGGTATGACATAAGGTCTGCGATAATAGTTAACTTCATAAGAATACTTGTTATAGGCTTTATGTTTGGCAATCTGTTTTCAATATTATTTAGCCTTGCAGGTGCGTTTCTTAGTATGCTTGTAATGATTTTAGCTAAAAAGAGTAACATATTTGGTATTGAAGGTGTGAGTGTGCTTGGAGGAATAAGCCACAATATCGGACAAATTGTTATAGCTTCAATTCTTGTAAAGACATATGGACTAATGTATTATATTCCATTTTTAATTGTTGGTGGTATAATAACAGGATTGGCTATAGGAATATTGGCAGGTATAATTATAAAGATTTTGAACAGGAGCAGGGTTGATGATAGCATACATTAAAGGTGAAATAGTATCGGCTGAGGCTGATAAGATTATAATAGACAATGGAAATATAGGTTACAACATATTTGTACCGGCAACACTTCTTTCGCGAACCGGAGGAATTGGAAGTGAAGCTAAGATATTTACATATCTTAATGTTAAGGAAGATGCAATGACTTTATTTGGCTTTCTGACAAAGGAAGAGCTTGACTTATTTAAGCTTATTCTCGGTGTAAATGGTATTGGACCTAAGGGTGCACTTGGAATTCTTTCGGTACTATCGCCGGATGATTTGAGAGTGGCGGTTATGTCGGAGGATTCAAAGGCTATCGCCAAGGCTCCGGGAATTGGAAACAAGACGGCAATGAAGCTTATACTTGAACTTAGGGATAAGTTAAGTATTGAGGATATTTTAAGTCCTTCTAATAATGAAATTATTTCTGCAGATAATCAGAAGATGTCAGAGGTCAGAAATGAGGCGCTTCAGGCAATGGTTGCCCTTGGATATTCGCAGACGGAATCAATGAAGGCTGTAAAGGCAGCACCAATTGATGAGAACACAGAGGTGGAGGATGTAATTAAATTTGCACTTAAAAGCATTTTATAGAAGAAATAGTTTGACTTTTGGCTGAAATAATTATATACTTACACAGATTTGTAAAGAAATGTTCACTTTTAAGCAGGTCGTCAATATGACCTGCTTTTTATAATGTGAATGCATTTGAAAGGTAAAGGTAGTAGATGGAACAGATTAGATATGAAGATTCAGGTATTGATGCTAAGATTCTTAAGGGAATCAAAGAAATGGGATTTGAGATGATGACTCCAATCCAGTCACAGGCTATTCCTGTGTTCCTTGAAGGCAAAGATATTATTGGTCAGGCACAGACAGGAACAGGAAAGACTGCAGCATTTGGTATACCGGTTATTCAGAGTATAGATGTAGCTAATAAGCATTTGCAGGCAATGGTATTATGTCCTACAAGAGAATTAGCTATACAGGCAGCAGAGGAAATGAGAAAATTTGCAAAATTTACTCATGGAGTTAAGATTTTACCAATTTATGGTGGTCAGGATATTTCAACTCAGATTCGCTCGCTCAAGGCTGGCGTACAGATTATCGTCGGAACACCAGGACGTGTAATGGACCATATGAGAAGACATACAATTAAGCTTGATGATATCAAGATGATAGTACTTGATGAAGCTGATGAGATGCTTAATATGGGATTTAGAGAAGATATTGAGACAGTACTTAGCCAGATGCCACAGGAGCACCAGACAGCATTATTCTCAGCAACAATGCCACAGGCGATTCTTGACATAACAAGCCAGTATCAGAAGCCTGATGCAGTACTTGTTAAGGTGGCAAGCAAGGAACTTACAATACCACTTGTAAAGCAGTATTATTATGAAGTTAAGAGAGAAAATAAGATTGAAGTAGTATGCAGACTTCTTGATTACTATAATCCAAAGAGAACTCTTATTTTCTGTAATACTAAGAGAATGGTAGATACACTTGCTGAAAGTCTCAAGGGAAGAGGCTATTTTGCAGAGGGACTTCATGGTGATCTCTCTCAGCATCAGAGAGATGTTGTAATGAAGAGATTTAAGACAGATAAGGCTGATATTCTTATTGCTACAGATGTTGCAGCAAGAGGTATTGATGTTGATGATGTGGAAGCAGTATTTAATTTTGATGTACCACAGGATATTGAATATTATGTTCATAGAATTGGTAGAACAGGTAGAGCAGGCAAGAAGGGACGTTCGTTCACTCTTGTTGTTGGAAGAGAAATATATAAGGTAAGAGATATAGAGAGAACCTGTAAGACAAAGATTAAGTTAAGAACTGTTCCTTCAGCAAGTGATGTAACAGAGAGCAAGGCAGAGAAGATTCTTTCAGAAATCTTTGATATTATGAGAGATAAGGATATTTCAAAAGCAACTAAGGTTATCGAACAGAAGATAAATGATGAAGATTGTACAGCTCTTGAAATAGCAGCAGCATTTCTTCGCCAGTCAATGGGTGAAGAACCGGTTGATATTCCTGTAGAGACTTTCAAGCCAAACAGAAGAAGAAGTGATGGTGATGGAAGACGCTCTGATGGTAGAAGAGGAGACGGAAGACGCTCTGATGGAAGACGTTCAGATGGAAGACGCTCAGATGGCAGAAGAAGCGACGGAAAACGTTCTGAGTCAAACAGAGGCGATAGAAAGAAATCTGAAGGCAGACGTGACGATTCATATAGAATTGAGAAGAAACCTAAGAATACAGATGGCAAGCCTAAGAAGTTAGATTCAAAGGGTAATCCTATTAAGGGAAGAAGCCAGAGAAAACCACAGAATAATAAGTAATACATTTAGGATGACATGAAACTTTTAAGCTTTATGTCATTTTAAATACATAAAATTTATACTCAAAAGATATAGAAAGAAAAATATGACGTATATGTTGAAGGAGATTTAAAATAGGTGATTAATATTGTTTATGAAGATTCTGAGATAATTGTATGTGAAAAGCCGTTAGGATATACATCTCAGGCTGATTCGAAGGGTGGAAAAAATATGGTAGATGAGCTTGCTGAGCATTTGTCAGATAATGGTGAAAAGGGCTCGATTTATGTCGTTCACCGACTTGATAAAAATGTAGGTGGATTAATGGTATTTTGCAAGAAAAATACTGTCGCAGCTAAGCTATCAACCGCTATACAGGAACGTAATTTCACTAAAGAGTATATGGCAGTTGTTAATGGCTGTCCGGATGAAAAGGAAGCAGTACTTAAGGATTTACTGTTCAAGGATTCATCTAAGAATAAATCATTTGTTGTCAAGAGAATGAGAAAAGGTGTAAAGGAAGCTTCACTTGAGTACACATGTATTGACACAGCTGATAATGCTGGAAATAATGTATCACTTCTTAGAATCAAACTTCATACAGGAAGAACACATCAGATAAGAGTTCAATTTGCATCAAGAAAAATGTCACTGCTTGGTGATGGAAAATATGGAAGCCGTGATAATAAATGTGAGGTCGCATTATGGTCATACAGACTTGCATTTAAGCATCCGGCAACACATAAAGATATGGATTTTACAAGTGAACCGCCGATGCAGTATCCATGGAACCTGTTTGCAAAAACGTCTTGACAATTAATATACCTATGGTAAAATAACATTTATTGAATAAATATGAAAAGACATTGATTAGGAGTATTAAGAGCAATGGTATTTTAAGAGAACTGCCGGAAGGTGCGAGGCAGCAATACTTAACTCCCAACTCGCCTATTGAGTCCTTCTGGTGAAACTAAGTAGTCAGAAGCGCGTAATCTGCGTTACAGGATATTTAAGAGCACATATTTATATGTGAATTAGAGTGGTACCGCGAATGGTTAGTCCATGCGTCTCTATTGTAACTGATAGGGATGCATGGATTTTTTTCAATGTTAAGGCAAACCTATTTATTATTATGAACATGAAAGGATTTTTAGAAATGGAAAAAATGTATTCACCAAAAGTAATCGAGAAAAAATGGCATAAAATTTGGGATGATGAAAAAGCATTTGCTGCATCAGATGATTACAGCAAACCTAAATATTATGCATTAGTAGAGTTTCCATATCCATCAGGACAGGGACTTCATGTTGGTCATCCAAGACCATATACTGCACTTGATATAGTTGCAAGAAAGAGAAGAATGCAGGGATACAATGTATTATATCCAATGGGATGGGACGCATTTGGTCTTCCTACTGAGAACTATGCCATTAAG
>CAZBKO010000044.1:0-16440 GCA_964492545.1 uncultured Lachnospiraceae bacterium | reverse complement strand
AATCTTGTCGAAAATATTTTCATCCATTATACACTATCCTCCATTTTAAATATCAAGATTTGATACATATTTAGCATTTGCTTCGATAAATTCTCTTCTTGGTTCTACCTGATCACCCATAAGAGTTGTAAATGTTAAGTCTATCTCTGACTGCGAATCTTCATCAATAGTAACTCTCTTGAGAACTCTCTTTTCAGGATCCATAGTTGTATCCCACAGCTGCTCAGCATCCATCTCACCAAGACCTTTATATCGCTGTATTTTATTGTTACCATCTCTGCCAATTTCAAGGAGAATATTGTTAAGTTCTTCATCACTATATGCATAAAACTGCTTTTTATTCTTTGACACCTGATAAAGAGGTGGCTGTGCAAGATATACATATCCCTGCTTAATTAATTCAGGCATAAATCTATAAAAGAATGTTAGCAATAATGTGGCAATATGAGCACCATCCACATCGGCATCTGTCATAATAATTATTTTGTGATATCTAAGCTTAGATATGTCAAAATCTTCATGTATTCCTGTTCCGAAGGCGGTAATCATCGCTTTAATTTCTGCATTTCCCAAAATTCTGTCAAGTCTGGCTTTCTCTACATTGAGAATCTTACCTCTAAGTTGAAGTATTGCCTGTGTATTTCTTGATCTTGCCGTCTTGGCAGAACCACCGGCTGAATCTCCTTCGACTATATAAATTTCGCAGTTTTCAGGATTTTTATCAGAGCAGTCAGCTAATTTACCAGGTAATGATGATCCTTCAAGTGCTGTTTTTCTTCTTGTTAAATCTCTTGCCTTTCTTGCTGCATCTCTCGCTCTCTGAGCCAAAATTGATTTTTCACAAATTATTTTACCAATCTGAGGATTCTGCTCGAGAAAATATGTAAGCTGTTCACTTACAATATTATCAACAGCAGCTCTTGCTTCGCTATTTCCAAGTTTCTGCTTTGTCTGTCCTTCAAACTGAGGATTTTCGATTTTAACACTTACAATTACAGTCAGGCCTTCTCTTATATCTTCACCATTAAGATTGCTTTCACTTTCTTTTAATAACTTGTTCTTACGCGCATAATCATTAAATGTTTTTGTTAATGCTCTCTTAAATCCTTCAAGATGTGTACCACCTTCAGGAGTGTTAATATTATTTACAAAGCTATGACAATTTTCTACATATGAATCATTATGCTGTAATGCAACTTCAACATATACATCATCTTTCTTGCCTTCGCAATATACAACTGTATCATATAATGGCTGTTTTCCCTTGTTAAGGTACTTTATAAATTCCTTTATACCACCTTCATAGTGGAATACCTTTTCTTTTTTATCTTCTCTGTCATCTCTTAAAACTATTCTAAGATTCTTAGTAAGAAATGCCATTTCTCTAAGTCTTGTCTTTAATACATCATATTCATATACTGTTTCTTCGAATATTGTCTTATCTGGTAAAAATGTTACCTCTGTTCCTGTCTTATCTTCAGGGCATTCTCCAACTACTGCAAGTTCATTAATTACATGTCCTCTTTCATATCTCTGCATATAAATTTTACCATTTCTATGCACTCTTACTTCAAGCCATTCACTTAAGGCATTAACTACAGATGCACCAACTCCGTGAAGACCACCACTTACCTTGTATCCTCCACCGCCAAATTTTCCACCTGCATGAAGAATTGTAAATACTATTTCTACAGCGGCTTTTCCAGCCTTTTTGTTAATATCAACCGGTATACCACGTCCATTATCTTTTACTGTTATTGAATTATCACTGTTAATCTGTACATCTATTGTATCGCAATATCCTGCCAAAGCTTCATCTACTGAGTTATCAACTATCTCGTATACCAGATGATGAAGACCTTTAGATGATGTACTGCCGATATACATACCTGGTCTCTTTCTTACTGCTTCCAAACCTTCCAGTATCTGTATCTGGTTCGCATCATATTCATTATTGTTGTTGCTATTGCTCATTTTAATACTCCTTTCAGTGTATTTCACCATTAACTACTTCAAAAGTCCTATTTATGTTAAATCTATTCTTAACAAATTCATCAACACCTGTGCAGGTTATAATTGTCTGAATATTGCCAAGCGAATTTAATAAATGGTTCTGTCTGTTACTATCCAACTCTGATAAAACATCATCAAGTAATAATACAGGTGTGTCATTGATCAACTTTTTTACCAATTCAATTTCTGATAATTTAAGTGATAATGCGGAAGTTCTCTGTTGACCCTGGCTTCCAAATTTTCTGATATCTATGTCATTTATATAAAATCCCATGTCATCCTTGTGTGGTCCAACAGTTGTATATCTTAGCTTCAAATCTCTTTCTCTGCTATTTCTTATACTCTCTTCCAAATTTTCTATCGTCTCATCAGGCTCATATTGTATTGATAAAATTTCTTTGTTTCCTGATAAATTGCTGTGTATGTCTCTTATTATACCATTAAGTTCTTCAATAAAGCTTGTTCTTCTCTCTATAATCAATTTACCAAACTTAGCTAGCTGGCTATCCCATATATCAAGAGTTGACATTAATGATTTTGACATACTAAACCCAATATCCTTTAAAAGCTTATTTCTCTGATTAAGAATTTTAGTATAATTTACCAGATTGTTTAAGTATATTTTATCCAACTGACATAATTCTGAATCAACAAATTTTCTTCTTTCAGATGGTCCATTTTTAATAATATTCAGGTCCTCCGGTGAAAAAAATACTATATTCACTATACCAAATAGTTCACTGGCTTTCTTAATTGCCACACCATTTATGGCAATTCCCTTTGATTTATTTTTCTTTAAATGCATATCTATTCTATCACTGCAGCCATTTTTTCCTACAACCATTTTGATATGTGCTTCATCCTGACCAAACCTTATTATCTCTTTTTCCTTGCTTCCCTTGTGAGACTTGGAAGTTCCTGCTATGTAAATAGCTTCGAGTACGTTAGTCTTTCCCTGCGCATTATCGCCATGTAATATATTAGTCTTTTCATCAAATGAAATACTAAGTGATTCATAATTTCTAAAATTATTTAACTCAAGACTTTCAATATGCATCTTTAAACCTAAGCCTGAATTTTGATTGTCTCACCGTTATATTCAACGATATCTCCATCCTTTAGCTTCTTTCCTCTTTGATATTCTGTAACACCATTAACCTTTACAAGGCCATCCTGTATTACAAACTTAGCATCAACACCGCTTTCAACAAGGTTAACTGCTTTGAGTGCCTGACCAAGCTTGATATACTCATCTCTTAATTTGATTGTTTCCATTATGCTCTCTCTTTCACTAATTTCCTGAAACATTAAAGTTTACAGGAAGTATTAGATAAATATAATTTTCATTTTCATCTTTGATAAAGCATGGTGCCTTTGAATTAACAAGGTATACATCAATATTCTCATCATCGATTACTCTAAGTGCATCAATAAGGAATTTTGGATTAAATCCAATCATAATGTCTTTTCCTTCTTTGACAATATCTATATTTTCATTCATTGATCCAACAACTGAGTTAATCTTAAGTTCCATATTTCCATCAGTTATTGTTATGATTATAGGCTTTTTGTCCCCTTCTTTTACAAGAAGTGTTGCTCGGTCTATACAATCAAGAAGTTCTCTTTTGTTGATATTAACCTTTGTCTCATAATCGCTTGAAAGCATCTGGTTAATTTTGAAATATTCACCTTCAATCAAACGTGAAACAACTATTGTATTTTCGAATTCAAACACAATATGGTTAGATGTGAAGAATATTCTAACTTCATCATCAACTCCACCTGTTAATATTTTACTTACTTCGCTTAATGTTTTACCAGGTACAATAACCTTAATATCATCAAATGAATCCTTAAGTTCTATTTTTCTTATGGATATTCTATGTCCATCAAGTGAAACAACCTTGAGTTCATTTCCTGTAATCTCAAAAAGTTCACCAGTCATAATCTTATTGTTATCATTATCAGCAATGGAGAATATAGTTTCTCTAATAATTTCTTTGAGAGTAAACTGTGATAAATAAATGTATTTGTTCTTCTCAATGGATGGAAGGTATGAAAAATCTTCTCCTGACTTTCCAGCAATATTAAATACAGCTTTTTCACAAGAAATAGTAGCTCTGAAATTAGAGTCTGTTTCAATTACAACTTCGTTATCAGGTAGTTTTCTAACTATTTCAGAGAAAATCTTAGCATCAATAGCTATAACACCTTTCTCTTCAACTTCACCTTCAACAATTGTTTCAATACCAAGTTCCATATCATTAGCAGTAAACTTAATCTCATTGGTAGAAGCATCAATCAAAATACATTCTAGAATAGACATAGTAGTTTTTGAAGGAACAGCTTTCATAACAATATTAACTGCAGCAACAAGATCAGATTTTTTAAAAATAAGTTTCATGTGTAAATGTCTCCTTTCACCAACATGTGGCATATATAAATATATAAAAATAACTCGTAGTAGTAATAATAAGGGGTGTGGAAATGTAGAAAAGTGGTTCCAGCCCTTATTCTGAGCCAATTTAGCAATTGAATAACTATGTTTAAAGGACCTTATTAGCCGGTTGATAAGTCCATATTTATCAACATTGACCAAAAATGACCTAATCGTCTAAAAATGCTTTGTAAACAGCTTATAAACACTGATAAATGTTATAAAGTGAATAAACAGTATAACTTGTCCACAATTAATCGGGCATAAGTTTCTTCTTAAGTACCTCAATAGTATTCTTAGTAGATTCGTTATTATCTATTTCATTAACAATCTTATCGTATCCATGAATTATTGTTGTATGATCACGGCCTCCAAGTAGTGCACCGATAGCCTGTAAAGATGTATCGGTAAGTGAGCGGCATAAATACATCGCAATCTGTCTTGGATAAACGATTTCCTGTGATTTCTTCTTAGAAGAGATATCAACAGGTGATATATTAAAGTGTTCAGATACAGTTTTTATAATAAGTTCAGGAGTTATGACCCTATTGGCATTAGGTGAAATAAGATCCTTAAGTACATCCTTAGCAAAATCAACATCAACCTTTTGAGGAGAAATCTTTGAAAAAGCAACTACTTTTGTAAGAGCTCCCTCAAGTTCTCTTATATTAGATTGAATATTGGTGGCTATATATTGGAAGATATCGTCTTCAAGGTTGTAACCTTCTATATCTGCTTTCTTTCTTAAAATAGCCATCTTTGTTTCGTAATCAGGTGAAGATATATCAACAGTCAGACCACATTCAAATCTTGAACGAAGTCTTTCCTCTAAGGTTTTCATCTCCTTAGGTGGTTTATCAGAAGTAATTATAATCTGTTTCTTTGCTTCATATAAAGTATTAAAGGTATGGAAAAATTCTTCCTGAGATCTTTCCTTTCCTATAATAAACTGAATATCATCGACTAAGAGTACATCAATATTACGGTACTTCTGTCTAAATTCATTAACCGCTGATTGCTTGTCATCACGAATTGCATTGATAAGTTCATTTGTAAATACTTCACTGGTAACACATAGAACTCTGGCTTTATCGTCTCTTTCTAATATGAAGTTAGCAATGGCGTGCATAAGATGAGTCTTACCAAGACCAACACCTCCATATATGAAAAGAGGATTGACTATCTCAGCAGGAGATTCAGCAACAGCAAGAGAATAGGCATGTGCAAAATTATTACTGGTACCAACTACAAAAGTATCAAAAGTGTACTTGGGATTAAGATTAGCCTCAAGTATTCTACTTGTAAGTATATCATTCTTCTTGGTGTCAATTGAATCTTCCTTATTATTAGTATCAGAAGAAACAGAATCAAGCTGGTGAGGAGAAATGAATTCAATTTCAAATGATTCATCAAATATCTCATCAATGGTTACCTTAAAAAAGTTGTAGTATTTCTTCTTAATATATTGAAGTCCATAACTATCTTCGGGAACAAGTATTGTAATAACGTTATTGTTCACTGAATGTACTTTAAGAGGAAGCAGCCATGTTTTAAATGAAACATCAGAAATGTCAAATTCCTGTTGCATGTTTTCTAATATTTCTGTCCATTTTGATTGAATTAGTTTTAATTCTAACATAAAAAGCCTCCATTTTTCGTAAATGCATATATAAACATATTCTATAACATAAAGTATAAATTATCAAGGAAAAAACATAATCTACTAATGATAATAATCCTCAAAATAATAAAAGTTATCAAGAGTGGATAAAGTTGATAAAAAAATGTTCTGTAAACTTATAAGAATTATTTTTAACATCATGTGAAAAACAATTCTACGAAATACACACCTTATTTTTCAACGAAAAATGAAAAAATAAAAAGTTATCCACTAGTTATCCACAATTTGTGGATAACATTATGTAAATTGCGAAAAGGAGTTATGTAAAGTGGAAAACTAAAAAAAATGAAAAGAAAATAAATAAAAGCTTGACTATATAAGGGTTATTGCATATAATTGTAATGATATTTTCCAAATTGGTACATTTACAATTAAAAAGGAGGTGCATTTACAATGAAAATGACATTTCAGCCTAAGAAGAAGTCAAGAGCAAGAGTTCATGGTTTCAGAAAAAGAATGAGTACAGCTAATGGAAGAAAAGTAATAGCTTCTAGAAGAGCAAAAGGAAGAAAGAAGTTATCAGCCTAAGACCGCAGACATGTGGTCTTTTCTTCTCTTTATAATTATTTAGGAAAAGAGTGAATAATGAAGAGATTTAATTCTTTAAAAAACAGTAGTGAATTTAGTGAAGTATACAGAAATGGCAAATCATATGCTAATAAGTTATTAGTTATGTATGTATTAAAAAAAGATAACCAGGATGGAAAATGTAGAATAGGCATTTCTGTAAGCAAAAAAGTTGGAAATAGTGTAGTTAGACATCGATTAACAAGATTGGTGAGAGAGAGCTACAGATTGAATGAGTGCAGGTTTAATAGTAGTTTAAACATAGTCATTGTAGTTAGAAACAGCGCAAAGGATAAAGCATTCAATGAAATCGAAAGTGCATTTCTTCATTTATGTAGAAAGCACGATATTTTAAGAGAGATGGAGCAGCTTTGAAAGGATTAGTAAAAAGATTTTTAATAGGAAGTATTAGATTTTATAGGAAGTATTTATCTGGAATGAAGAGAACTACACATTGCAGATATATTCCAACATGCTCTCAATATGCTATTGAAGCAATAGAGAAGTATGGTTCTTTCAAAGGTGTATATTTGGCTTGTAAGAGAATATTAAGATGCAGCCCATTTTTCAAAGGTGGGTTTGATCCTGTTCCATAATTTAAGGAGGAAAAAGATTGTTTAGTTTATTAACTCAGAATAGTATACCGATTATTGGATGGTGTGCTAAGCTATTGGGATATGTAATGAGATATCTTTACATTTTTCTCGATAAGGTAGGATTTGCTAACATTGGTGTAATCATCATATTATTTACATTAATTGTTAAGCTTTTAATGTTCCCATTAACATTAAAGCAACAGAAATTCTCAAAGGTTTCTAATTTGATGAATCCTGAGATACAGGCAATTCAGAAAAAGTACAAGAACAAAAGAGATAATGATTCAATGATGAAGATGCAGGAGGAAACAAAAGCCGTTTACGCTAAGTACGGTACATCACCTTCAGGTAGTTGTCTTCAGCTATTGATACAGATGCCAATTCTATTTTCTTTATATTATGTAATAAGTGGAATTCCTGCATATGTACCTGAGGTTAAGGATTTATATCAGCCAGTAAGTACAGTAATAATGGAAAATTACGAAGAATTCAATTATATGGAAGATGCATATAAAGAATTTTTAATAGACGAAGATGATAAGAATGCGGTTATTCCTGATTATGTCAATGCATTAATTAGTGTAAATGATTCATTTACAAAGAATGATAACAACAGAATAATTGATAATTTAGCAAGACTTCAGAATGATAAATGGGAAGATTTAGATACAGCTCTTGCAAATGGTGGAAAAATTATCGATGATCTTTCAGTAATAACAGATGCACAATGGGAAGAAATGAAATCCAAAATAGAAGGAGAAGACAATAAGAAATCCTTTGATAAATTTGTTGAATCTGTTAAAGATGGATCAGAAGATGAAACTAAAGAATATACAGAAGATATAAAGATTATTGATAAAAATCATGAAAAACTTGATGAAATTAATAACTTTGGACCTCTTAATTTAAGCCAGTCACCTATGACATTACTTGGATGGGCTTTATTAATACCTGTATTGTCAGCATTAACACAGTGGTTGAGTGCATTCCTTATGCAGAGAGCTAATGAAAGCACAATGGCAGATAATCCAATGAATTCGACAATGAAATCAATGAATATTATTATGCCACTTATGTCAGCATTTTTCTGTTTGAATTTCCCAACAGGTCTTGGTATATACTGGGTATGTAGTGCTTTATTCCAGGCAATAATGCAGATATTTATTAATATGTATTTTGATAAAGTTGATATTAATGATATAATAAAGAAGAATGTTGAAAAGCAGAAGAATAAGAAACCAAGTATGACAAGCAGAATTATGGAAGCAGCAAATGAAAATGCGAAAAATATAGAAGCTCAAAGAAATACAAGCATAAGTTCTAAAGCAAAATCAACAAGCAATGTTAACAGAACAGGAACTTCTAAGCCTGGAAGTATGGCTGCTAAAGCCAATATGGTAAAGAAGTATAATGATAATACAAAGAAATAAGTTGGGAGGATTAACATGGATTTCGTAGAATATACCGGAAAAACAGTTGACGATGCAGTGACAGAGGCTGCAATTAAATTAGAAACAACTAGAGATAAGATTGAGTATGAAGTAATTGAGAAAGAGAGTAATGGATTTCTTGGTCTTATAGGAAGCAAACCAGCAAGAATTAAAGCAAGAGTAATCAAAGTTATTACCATTGAGGATATTGCAAGAGATTTTCTTAAGGAAGTATTTGTTGCCATGAATATGGCGGTAACTATGGACATCAAGGTAGACGAAAAGGATAAGAATATTGACATTAACCTTTCAGGTGATGAAATGGGAATTCTCATTGGAAAAAGAGGACAGACTATTGATTCATTACAGTATCTCGTAAGCTTAGTTGTTAACAAAGAAAGCTCAGAATATTACAGAGTAAAGCTTGATACTGAGAATTATCGTCAGAGAAGAAAAGAAACTCTTGAAAATTTAGCAAAAAACATTGCATATAAAGTAAAGAGAACAAAGAGAAATGTTTCATTGGAGCCAATGAATCCATATGAAAGAAGAGTAATTCATTCTGCACTTCAGAATGACAAATATGTTACAACTAAAAGCGAAGGCGAAGAGCCATATAGACATGTTGTTGTAATGTTAAAGAAATAGTTTTTAATGGTGTCCGTTAGGCATTCTTATGATATAGGTATACCTATAAAGATGTCAAACGGGCACATTTTATTCATAACCGAATGGAGAGAAATATTAATGTATGAATCAAGTACAATAGCAGCAATAGCAACTTCAATGAGCAATTCAGGTATTGGTATAATAAGAATTAGTGGAAGTGAAGCCATAAACATTATAGATAAGATATTTGTTTCAGTTAAGAAAGATAAGAAGCTAATTAATCAGAAATCTCATACAGTTCATTATGGTAATATTGTTAATAATGGTGAGGTTATTGATGAAGTTATTGTTATACTTATGAAAGCACCACATACCTATACGAAGGAAGATACAGTTGAAATAGATTGCCATGGTGGAATTCTGGTGGTTAATAAAATATTAGAGATAGTACTTGATAATGGAGCAAGATGTGCTGAGCCTGGAGAATTTACGAAGAGAGCATTTTTAAATGGAAGAATAGATTTATCACAGGCAGAGGCTGTAATAGATGTAATTAACGCGAAAAATGATATTGCCCTTAAGCAGTCAGTTAATCAGCTTAAAGGAAGTATTTCAAATAGAATAAAAGAAATAAGAGAAAAGATTATTTATAACATAGCATTTATAGAATCAGCTCTTGATGACCCTGAACATATAAGCATAGATGGCTATGGTGATAAGCTAAAAATAGAAGTTGATGATATATTATTGAAGCTGGAAAAATTAATTAAATCAGCTGATAATGGAAGATTGATATCAGAGGGAATAAGAACGGTAATTCTTGGAAAACCAAATGTTGGAAAATCATCTTTGCTAAATGTTTTACTTGGTGAAGACAGGGCAATTGTAACAGATGTGGCAGGCACAACGCGAGACACACTTGAAGAAAGTATAAGATTGCATGGAATAACCCTTAACATAGTTGATACTGCCGGAATACGAAACACTGATGATATAGTGGAAAAAATAGGTGTTACAAAAGCTAGAAATTCTGTAGAAGATGCAGATTTAGTATTATTTGTTGTTGACTCATCAAGAGAAATAGATGAAAATGATATGGAAATAATTAATATGATAAAAGATAAAAAGTGCATTATCATAATGAACAAGTCAGATTTAAATAGAGTAGTTGAAGAAAAACATATATTTGATTTGACAGGAATAAGACCAATATCAATATCAGCAACAGAGGAACATGGCATTGACGAATTGGAAGATAAGATAAAGGATATGTTTTATGATGGTGAAATATCTGAAAATGAAGATATTTATATAACAAATGCCAGACATAAAAATGCTATTAAGAATAGTTATGAAAGTCTTAGACTTGTTATAAATAGTATAGAAAATGGAATGCCTGAGGATTTTTATTCCATAGATTTGATGAATGCATATGAACAGTTGGGATATGTAATTGGAGAGTCGGTTGAAGATGATTTAGTTAATGAAATATTTAGCAAGTTCTGCATGGGCAAGTAATAAGAAAGAAGGATAAAGTAAATGCCAAATTTAGTTGAAGAATATGATATTCTTGTGGTCGGAGCAGGTCATGCCGGTTGTGAAGCAGCCTTAGCATGTGCAAGACTTGGATTAAATACAATAATGTTTACAGTAAGTGTAGACAGCATAGCACTTATGCCATGTAATCCTAATATAGGTGGAAGTTCAAAGGGACATTTAGTAAGAGAAATAGATGCTTTGGGCGGCGAAATGGGTAAGAATATAGATAAGACATTTATACAATCTAAGATGTTAAATGTATCAAAAGGACCTGCAGTTCATTCTCTAAGAGCACAGGCAGATAAACAGGACTATTCAAGAGAAATGAGAAGAACTCTTGAAAATACTGATAATCTAACAATAAGGCAGGCAGAAGTATCAGAAATTATTGTGGAAAATGGTAAAATTGCAGGTGCAAAAACATATTCTGGAGCAGAATACAAGGCAAAAGCAATAGTGTTATGTACAGGTACATATTTAAAAGCAAGATGTATTTATGGAGATGTGAGTAATCCAACAGGACCAAATGGATTACAGGCTGCTAATCATTTGACAGAATCGCTGAAAAATATCGGAATTGAAATTAGAAGATTTAAAACAGGAACCCCAGCACGTGTAGATAAAAGATCAATAGATTTTTCCAAGATGGAAGAGCAGTTTGGAGATAAAAAAGTAGTACCATTTTCATTTCAAACGAATCCGGATGATATACAAAAGGATCAGATTTCATGCTGGTTAACTTATACAAATGAGGAGACTCACAATATAATTAAGGCAAATTTGGACAGATCACCACTATTTTCCGGTGCTATAGAGGGAACTGGACCTAGATATTGTCCGTCTATAGAGGATAAGGTAGTAAAATTTGCTGACAAGAACAGACACCAGGTCTTTATCGAGCCTGAAGGAAATTATACAAATGAAATGTATTTAGGTGGAATGTCAAGTTCACTTCCGGAGGATGTTCAATATGCCATGTATAAAACAGTTCCGGGACTTGAAAATGTCAAAATTGTTCGTAATGCATATGCAATTGAGTATGATTGCATTAATCCAAACCAGCTAAAAGCAACATTGGAATTCAAAAAGGTAAATGGATTATTTAGTGGTGGACAGTTCAATGGAAGTTCAGGCTACGAGGAGGCTGCTGCACAGGGGCTTATTGCAGGTATAAATGCAGGCTTGTATGTACTTGAAAGAGAGCAGATTGTGCTGGATCGTTCACAGGCATATATAGGTGTTCTAATTGATGACCTTGTAACAAAAGAGAATAATGAACCATATCGAATGATGACTTCAAGGGCAGAATATAGATTACTTCTCAGACAGGATAATGCTGATATAAGATTGTCATCAATTGGCCATAGCATCGGCTTGATAAGTGATGAACAATATGAAAAGGTTAAAAAGAAAATTGAACTGACAGAAAAAGAAATAGAGAGACTTGAAAATACTCCTATTGGTGCATCAAAGGAAGTACAGAGCTTCCTTGAAGAACATGAAAGCACTTCATTAAAAACAGGAAGCTCATTGGCTGAATTAATAAGAAGACCTGAGCTTAGCTATGAGATGCTGGAAGAATTTGATGTTAACAGAGAAAAATTACCTGAAGATGTAATAGAGCAGGTAAATATTAATATTAAGTATGATGGATATATTAAGAGACAACTCAAACAGGTTGAACATTTCAAAAAGCTGGAAGAAAAAAAAATTCCAGAAAACTTCGATTATGAAAATGTGCCTAGCCTGAGAAAAGAAGCAAGACAAAAACTAATGCTATACAAACCATTATCAATAGGACAGGCATCTAGAATATCAGGTGTCTCACCGGCTGACATATCAGTATTATTAGTATTTATGGAAGGAAACCATTAATAAATATGAATACATTTATAGATAAATTGAATAATTTAGGAATTGAACTATCTGATAAACAGATTAAGCAATTTGATAAATATTATGAGCTTTTAGTTGAAAAAAACAAGGTCATGAATCTGACTGCAATAACAGAGTATCAGGAGGTGTTGACAAAGCATTTTTATGATAGTCTTACATTAGTAAAAGTTATTGATGTAAATAGCATCAGTAATATTATTGATATTGGAACTGGAGCCGGATTTCCGGGAATTCCACTAAAAATAGCTTTTCCACATTTAAAGGTCACATTAGTTGATTCATTAAATAAGAGAATTAATTGGCTAAATGAGATTATTGATACATTAGAATTAAGTAATATTTGTGGATATCATGGAAGAGCAGAGAATTATGGTGTGAATCCTGATTATAGAGAAAAGTATGATGTGTGCGTATCTAGAGCAGTGGCTAACCTGTCAACATTATCAGAGTATTGTATTCCGTTTGTAAAAAAAGGCGGATGCTTTGTTTCATACAAAGCGGTGTCGGCACAGGATGAAGTAAATGCTGCATCAAAAGCAATTAAGCTTCTTGGAGGAGAAATTGCAGAAATATGTAACTTTACAATTGATGGTTCTGATATGGAGAGAAATCTTGTAAAAATACTTAAGACCTCTTCCACACCTAAGAAGTATCCTAGAAAATCAGGATTACCTTCAAAAGAACCCTTATAATTTGTCAGCAATTGAATCAAGCAATAGAATAGACGATGACTTTAATGATCTGTTACCAAAAATTCCTTCGGAAGCAATTTCGGAGGATTTTTTAGCATATGAGGCAGCGTCTGACATATTATTTTCAAAAACATTTTTCTCTGCCATATAGTAGTAACATTTTGCTGTAATAAATATCACTTCATCATAGAGAGGTGAACTATCATCATTAATTGTGTTAAGACAATTAAGTGCTTCTGCATATTTTTCTGATTTAAATAAGGATTTAGCCTTAAGATAGGTATTAAAAGCAGTTGAGTTACTATCTGATGGAATATATTCATCTTCTGACATAAGCTGATTAAGTGGTATGTTTAGTACACCTGAAATATACTCTAAAGTTTTAATTGAAGGTGATGCATTTCCACTTTCAATCTGACTTAACATATTTCTGGTAATAAAATTCCCAACAACTTCGCTTTGAGTCATTTTCTTAGATATTCGGGCTTCTTTTATTTTTCTACCTAGTTCTATATTATTCATAGCGCACCTCCATATAATAGTAGTAAATCAGATTTACATTAATGTATTGTATCAAATATTGCACGATAAATCAAGCTAAAAATCAATTTATATATTGACAATATTGTTTATAATGTTATAATAAATGTAAATTAGATTTACAAAATTAATATGAAAAGAGGAGTTTTTATGGTTGCATGGTGGGATTCATTAGATAATTTTGTCAAAGTACTATATTGTATTGCAATTCCTTCAACTATTATTCTTGTCATCCAGACAATATTAATCATTATTGGTTTTGATGGTGGAGATGGTATTGATATCAGCGATACATCAGGACTGGATTTAGGCGGCGACATTGGTGTCGACGGAATTGATATTAATGGAGTTGATATTGATGTTAATCTACATGACATCGATTTAACCAACCACAATATTGATCAACAGATACATGAGAATATGACAGATGTGTCCGATTTCAAATTATTTACACTACAGGGAATTATCGCATTCTTTTGTGTATTTGGATGGACCAGTATCGGTGGAGTCAATGGTGGAATGAATAAGGTACTCGCAGTACTACTTGGAATCGTATTTGGATTTATTGTACTGTTCTTAATTGCTAAATTAATACATTGGTCTAGACATTTGGTACAAAGTGGAACAATGGATATAAGAAATGCAATTGGTGAAAGAGGAGAGGTATATTTAATTATACCATCTAAAGGAAATGGTCATGGCAAAGTGAATGTTACTATTCAAGGAAGAATGACAGATTTTGATGCTATTACAGAAGAAGACAAATGTATCAACACAGGTGAATTTGTCAGAATAACAGATATTAAAGGTGATACTCTTGTGGTAGAAAGAGATTAACCTTAATATATATGGTAAATGGAGAACCATTATATACGTGTTAAGCAGGGAAACATTGTATATTGCGGGAGGCAGCCTAAAAAACAACCCTGAATGGAGGTAATTATGACAATAGAAGTAATAATCGGAATTAGTATTGGAGCCGTAGTACTAGTTGCGGCTTTGGCAGCAATTTTATCAAGATATCGCAAGTGTCCATCTGATAAAGTGCTTGTCATTTATGGTAAGGTTGGTTCTGATAAAACAGGACAGACAAGATCAGCAAAGTGTATTCATGGTGGAGCAGCATTTATAGTACCAGTGCTTCAATCATACCAGTATATGGACTTAACGCCTATATCAATTAATGTAGATTTAAGAAATGCACTTTCAAAGCAGAACATCAGAGTTGATGTTCCATCAAGATTTACAGTAGGTATTTCAACAGAAGCACAGATAATGCATAACGCGGCTGAAAGATTACTTGGATTAAAGCTTGGAGAAATCCAGGAGCTTGCAAAAGATATTATTCTTGGACAGTTACGTTTAGTAATTGCTACAATGGATATAGAGGAAATCAACTCAGACAGAGATAAGTTCCTTTTATCTGTATCAAATAATGTTGAGATAGAACTTAAGAAAATTGGTTTAAGACTAATCAATGTTAACGTAACTGATATCAATGATGAATCTGGTTACATAGAAGCACTTGGTAAGGAAGCAGCTGCAAAGGCAATTAATGATGCTAAGAAAAGCGTTGCTGAAAAGGATAAAGATGGTGAAATCGGCCAGGCTAATGCAAGAAGAGATCAACGTATTCAGGTTGCTGCAGCAGATGCAGATGCAATCAAGGGTGAGAATACAGCTAAGATTGAAGTAGCTCAGTCAGATGCATCAAGACGTGAAAAGGAAGCAGAAGCTCTTAAATTAGCAACAGCAGCAGAAGCAGTTCAGGCAGCTAAGGCAAAGGAAGAAGCATATGTTGCACAGAAGGAAGCAGAGCAGACTCGTGCAGAACTTGAGAGAGCAACACAGCAGGCTGATATAATTATTAAGGCTCAGATAGAAAAAGAACAGGCAGAAATTGCAGCAGAAGCAGAAGCAGAAGTTGCTAGAAGAAGAGCTCGTGGTGAAGCAGATGCTATATTTGCTAAAATGGAAGCTCAGGCCAAAGGTATTCAGGAAATGCTTTCTAAGCAGGCTACAGGTATGAAGGACCTTGTAACTGCGGCAGGAGGAGATCCAGATGCAGCAGTTAAGCTTATTGTAGCAGATAAATTACAGGATCTTATGCAGATTCAGGTTGATGCTATTAAGAATATTAAAATTGATAAGGTTACAGTTTGGGATTCTATGAATGGTAAAGATGGAACTCCTGCCACAGCAAATTTCCTTTCAGGAATGATGAAATCAATACCTCCAATGAATGAGTTATTTAAGCAGGCAGGTATGGAGTTACCTACATTTCTTGGAAAAGATTTAGAAGAAAAAACAACAGATGAGAGTATAAAAGTTAATACAGACGAGAAATAAAATATTAAAGAGGAAGAAAAACCATCCTAATATTTTAGGCAATGTCATTTAGATAAGGATGACATAAAGAACAGAGTATGTAGAAATATGC
>CAZBKO010000043.1:0-17494 GCA_964492545.1 uncultured Lachnospiraceae bacterium | reverse complement strand
AGAGTGATTTCTTGAAATTAGTACTTGACAGGAGGTCACTTCATAACAGAAAGGACATTTATTAATGCTCAACTATTTATCAACCATTTTAGAATGCGTTGCTGTTATGCTTGTGTGCAAATGCTATCTTCATTCAAAAAAGCGGATTTTATTATCAGAAGCTGCTGTTCTTATACTAGATGTACTAGTCGTTAACTTATTTTTGCTGGATAACACATTAATATTGTTTTTTGCCGGACAAATAATGGTATTTCTTATATGTCTGGCTAATATACGTTCTATAAAAAATGCACTTTATTTATCCATGCTATGTTTTATAACACTATTTATTTCACAGATTGCAGCGTCAATCTCTGTTGCGCTATTCTACAATATTATTAATAATGAACAGACGATAGGTCTGTTAGGTAATTTATTTACTATTGTTGTTATTTTGCTAATTATGCTTACACCAATTAAAAGGCTGTATTCAATTATTGTATCCACCAGCTTTACATATAAGGTTTCTTTAATTTCATCATATGCTTATCTGATAACGCTGTTGATTATCTGTCAATACAACATGAAATATCTGTATGCAAACAGTGTTTTATTTGTTATTGTTATAGCGATACTGATTATTAGCAATGCAATATTACTGTACTATGAAAAAGTTTTATCTTTAAAGAATCAGGATCTTGAAACATATAAAAAATATTTACCAATATATGAGAATCTTATAAATGATATAAGAGCGAGTCAGCATGAATTTACCAATCGTATTCAGGCTCTGCAAATTCTCTGCGACTCACCCACCATAAATGAGGACTTAATCAACAAGCTTCGTGAGTATACTTCTGCTTATTCAAAACCTTTGCATGCTTACCCATTGCTTACAGTTGATAAACCTCTTTTTGCTGCTTCACTTTACAGTCTGTATCTAAAAGCGCAGACTAATAATATTACAGTAGCATTTGATGTATCCTCAACACACCTTAATTCTACTATTTCTGAGGTTATGTTGTCAGATTTTTCATGTATTCTTCTGCAAAATGCTATTGAAGCTTCCAAGCCATATGATAATATATACATAAATATTTCTTCAAATGATGGTAAAACGACTTTTGAAATTAGAAATCAGGTTGACCGACTTATATCTGATTCTGAGATTTCTTCATTCTTCAAATGTAAGAACACCTCAAAAAATAATGATTATGATTATTCTCATGGATATGGTCTGTATTATCTCAGCAAGGAAATGAACAAAAACAATGGTGAAGTGTTAGCAACCTGTATTTCCTTTAATGATAAATATTGGATTATTTTTAGAATTACGGTTTAGACTTTGTTGCTGTTTCTCGCGGCTATTATCTTCGTCAACAAAAAAGCAGCCATTGCTTTCGCAATGGCTGCTTTTTTGTTAATGCGGATGACAGGAATCGAACCTGCACGGTCTCCCACTAGATCCTAAGTCTAGCGCGTCTGCCAGTTCCGCCACATCCGCATTTTGTCCTCGTCTAATATATCATCAATGTAGAAATATTTCAAGTACTTTTTTACTCAACCTGAAATTTTTTCTTAATGCCATCCATAACCGCAATCTGCCCATTTGTATTAATGCCATATGTAACTGCAGCATCCCTAATATATACATAAAGCATTCTTGCGGTTATGCATACCAGAATAATCACAGGAATTACACAGAAGATGAAGAACTCGTTGTTTCTTCTGCATTTCCCGGCATTTGAGGCATATCACCTGTTGGCACTTCTCCATCAGGCATCTGAGGCCTATCGCCTGTTAGCGCTTCTCCATCAGGCATCTGAGTTCCGTCCCCTGTAGACATCTCTCCTTTGTTACCTCTAAATCCTCCCATTCCACCATTCATTCCACCAGTAATTCCTATATAGCTGACTACGTCAGATACCTCCACAGACCCTGCATCTGTACTTCCACATTTTACTGAATAAGTCTCACCCTTCTGTATGTCAGCACTTGAAAAGGCTATAGCCTGAAAAGATTTAGATGGTGTGTATTTCATTACTGTATTTCCATCTGAATCAAGAAGCGTTACTTCTGTACCTGCTTCACCTGTAAATCCACCTGCCACAATCATGTACTGTGTTGATGAACTATCCGGTAATTCCAACATTCCTGAACTTCCTGCACCTATAACAGTTCCTCCTGTTACTTTAAATACTGATTCATAATCAAAGAAACCATTTCCATCGTTTGTTGGTCCATCAACATAAATTGTTCCACCTGTAATATATATTTCTCCATTTGAATCAACACCATCGCCTCCCGCATTAACATATATATTACCACCATTTATATACAAAATTGGCGTTGCTGAAGTTGTTGTTGAATCGGTTGAACCTGTTGAATCGGCTGATTCTGTATCACTGTTTTTCATCATACCACCATGTCCGCCAAATCCCATTTGACCTGACTCACCAGAACCATTTGATGCGTTAATACCATCATCTGATGAAACAAGCTTAACATCTCCATCATTAATTCTTATATATGTGGCTTCCAGTGCCTCTTCAGATTTTGTTACATTTATAGTCCCACCATCAATTTCCAGTACAGTTTCGCCCTTTATTCCGTCTTTGTCAGCTGCGATATTTATTGTACCGCCGGTTATAACAACGTATCCTGTTTCAGCTTCTGTATTGGTTGCCTGAATTCCGTCTGTGCCTGAGATAACATTAATTGTTCCGCCCTTAATGTATACAGAATCCTTACCCTTGATTCCATCTCCAACACTTGTAACATTGATTGTTCCATTTACAATTCTAAGATCGTCATTGCTTCTTATTCCTGCCTTATAGTTCCCTGTTACATTAAGTGTTCCTGTTCCATTTATGCATAAATCCTTATCGCTGTAAATACACGCATTTTCCTCAAGACCTTCAGTGTAAGTGGTTCCGTCAGACAAGGTATTAACTGAATCCTCAGCCAGTGTTATTATTGTCTTTCCATCAATTACATTTATGGCTGAACCTGAAGAGCAGGAAATATTCACATTATCAAGGATAAGTCTAACTTTTCCTGATTCTGTGCTGTTTACAACAATCTGACCATCCTCTATTGTACCTGAAAGAATGTATGTACCGGGTTCAGTTATTGTAACTGTCTCAGAAAGCTCCAGCTTAGTTGCTGATGCTTCATCATAAGCTTCATCTGTGTAATCCTCATTCATATCTGTGTCAATGGTAAATTCGGCAACATTCACAGCCGTGCTTTCACTGTCCTCATCAGCTTGCGCTGAATTCGCTGTTGTGGCAGCTGTAGTTGTGTCTTCTGACTTTGAAGATGAGCTGCATCCATTTAGCACCCAGCCCGACATTGCAAGTATTGTCATCATCGAAAAACTGATTACATAATTTTTTAATTTATTATTTCTCATAATTAACTCCATTCTGAAGCATTTTATTTTTCATAAGGACTATTTGTGATGCTCCGACACAAATAGATGTGAATTGCTATATACTGCGTAATTCTCGCAGAGTGCTTTCTACTTTATTAGGAAATTCAATTTCCCATAAAACAAAAGAATGTATCTACCTTAATTAAGATAGATACATTCTTACATAAAATTATGTTCATTTTGTTAACTTCTTTTATAATTTGTAGAAATAATTAGTATTACTGCCATTCCAAAAATATATATTATAATGTATGGAGTTATCGTTAATTTGATATTATCTGCCAATACATACTTCTCAGGCGTACTCTTAGAGTAATATATGTCCACATACGAACCCAGATTATCCACCTTCTCTTTGCTGACAGACACTCTAACCTTCTTACCATTGGCAGTATACACAGCTAAAGGCCCCTGTTCACTATTATTTTCATTGAGATATATATGTGCTGTTGTCTTCACATACTCTCCCGACTTGATTCTTGCTGAATTATTAATATATGACGAAATGCCAAATATTGCGATCCACCCTACAATTCCAGCCCACCACGCCGACATAGTCCAAAAATTTCTCTTCTTTATTCTGCCCGTGAGGTCATTGATTAAATTGTCAGTACTAAATTCAAATTCTTCTATATTATACCGGTTTGACAAATGCTGTGCATATCTTGCCAGTTCATCAACCTGTGTATATACTCTTCTTATCTTATATACTTTGTTATTCTCGGCATGAATTATAATGCACTTCTTTTTCTCCTCTACCGAATCAATCAATCCCATTGAAACTGCACTGTATAATTTTTTCTCAATGCTTTCTTCCGAATTGATATTATCAAAGGCCTTCTTAAACTGCATAAATACTTTCCCACAATCCAAAATGTTTATTCGATGCTCAAATAAACTTTTCATATTGTCGATGTCAACAAATTGGGAAACATTCTTAGTAGCATCCATAATTATAATCTGACCTTCATTGTCGATGCCATATGTAGTTGAATTTTCCTTAATAAATCTAATAATCTTAAGTACCGCTATCACAAAAATAATTATCATAGAGGCAACAAATACGCATATTATCTGCGTCCTGTTAAGTGGTTTTATCAAATATCCAATTATCGATATAAACAGACCGATTAATGGGATAAATAACAGAATCGATGCAAGATCTGAGAAAAGACCTGATATTCGATTTCTTCTTCTAACACTAGGTGAATATATAAACAGCTGTTTGTACATGTAATATAATCTCCATTTCAAAATAATATATTAATTATATTACATTGCATAATATTTGTAAATTGGCTTATTACACGTTTTTCTAATCGGACTTCTATTAACTCTTGTACACATCTGGTTATGAATGATTATTTTTCTCTCGCCTCTACCTTTCCTAACGCTATCATACTCTAGCTTGCCGCACACACACATCTCCCTTTCACAATATATGATGGTAAATTTTATCAGTCAGTATATTTATCGTCAACATGATTCCTCTACGATTTTATCCTACCAGATATTTTCTTCTAAGCCTTGTTCCCATACGACTTAAGAGTTCATTTGTAATGGTTCCGCATTCAAATGCCACCTCTTCGGCAGATATACATATTTCTCCACCGCCACCAATAATTGTGACGCAGTCTTCCCTCTGCACATTTTCAATTTCAGATACATCAATAATCATCTGATCTATGCACAGCATTCCTATCACAGGTGCCTTCACACCGTGAATTATCACATGCGCATTTGTATTAGAAATTGCTCTTGGTATGCCATCTGCATACCCGATTGATACAGTTGCAATTCTTTCCACATGATTAGAAATATATTTTCTTCCATAGCCCACAGCTTCATGTTCACCTATATCACGAACACTTGTAATTCTTGCCTTGACTGTCAAAACAGGCTTTAACGAAAGCTTGCTTCTCACTCTGTCATCAAGGGCTGATTTATCACCATATAGTGCAATTCCAATTCTTGCGAAATTACATTTAACCTGGGGATAATTTAGCAAACCATAGCTGCTTTGAATATGTGTTGCCGGAATCTCTATTCCTCTATTTTTCAGCTTTCTAAGTGTTTCAGCAAATGTATTTATCTGCATGTATGTAAATTGAGTGTCCTCTTCCTTCATGCTGTCTGCACTGCACAAATGCGAGAATATCCCATCTATCTTTAGGTTTTTCATGGCAAATACCTGTACCAGCTCATCTATTCCATCAACCTGAAAGCCAAGTCTATGCATCCCTGTATCTATCTTAATATGTACTCTTATTCTTTTGCCATAAGAATTAAGTTCCTTAGCATGATCAAAATCAACGCAGGTCTGAATAAGATTATATCTTACAAGCTCTGCTGCCTGGTCAGCTCCCGTATAGCCAAGAATAAGTATGTCCCCCGCAAGCCCTGCATCTCTAAGCTCAATAGCCTCATCAATTGTTGCTACAGCAAAATTACCCACCCCAAGCTTTTCAAGATACTTTGACACAGTTACCGCACCATGTCCATATGCCTGGGCCTTCACAACTGCCATCATCTGACAGCCTTCCGGCATTATTTTCATTATTTCTACATAGTTGTGTTTGAGATTTCTATAGCTTATCTCCATCCATGCTCTATCATACCTGTTATGTTTTCCTTTCCACATGCAACATAGCTTATTGAATATGATTCCACATATTAGCGATATTCCGGCAACCCCAATATATAATATGGCACTGTTAAGCTCAGGTAATATCATATGAAATATGGCTATCCACCAAGGATGAATAATATACATGCACATTGTAATATTGGCAGCACTCTTTAATCTTTTCCCCTTAATAGTCAAAAGACTTTGAAACATGACATACATAAGTGGAATCAACATAATATACATGCTGTCATGTCTTGGATTGGCAAAGCTGTGCACAAGAATCCCCTCTATTATCATTAATATGTATAGCAAACACACCAGCCCGTTTCTCTTTTTCTCCTTGGCAACAGCTCCCATAACTAAAAATATTGGCACATAAAATATTCCATTTCTTGTATATGTAAAGATATTTTGCATATCTCCCATTTGAATCACTCCTCTGTAGCTGTCCCCAAGCATTCCTATTACATACAACGCAAATGCTGCCACTGCTGTACCTTTAATACCTGCATACTTAAGTCCTGCCCACACAAGTGCAATTCCAATAATCATCCCTGGAAAATACCACAGATGGTACATCGTACCATCAAACAATAAACTTTTTATCGAAATATTATTCTCGGAATAGATATTTAGTGGTAAATAGATAATAATTGCTGTCAAATATATTGCCGCCAGCTTCTTAATTGTGCTATATACACCTGATATGCACAGACCAAATACAAAATATCCTGTTATCATAATGAAGAACGGTACTGCCACTCTTCCTGCTATTCTCACTGCCACTGTATCCATTTCACCACAAAATGAACTAAATGGCATAACGTGTATGGCAATAACTATTGCCGCTGCAACATATCTAAAATAATCCAGTCCTCTATATTCCTCACAACTCATCTTATCCTCAGCTCCTGACTATTTTTCTTCAAATATCGTGACAATGAATCCATCCACGTTATTTCCTGAAATCTGATATACCTTAGCATTTCCCAGCTCTATCTCAGTATTATCTGCTCTGCTTTTGCCCACATAGTAAATATTTGTTTTAATTCCATTTTTACCACAATATTCATACTGATTGTCATAGGAAAATGTCTTAATATATTTAATATATTCTTCAAGAGTCATATTCTTTTCACTCATTATTTCTGAGTGTGGGTAACCAACATATCTGAAATGCCAAGGCTCGTGTCCAATTCCGGTCACTTTCTCCTTACCCTTTGGATATCTCTCAACAAATCCATATTGCACTGCCTTTTCCCTAAATTGCTGACATATGCCATCGTAAGGAAACTCCGGGCTTATGAAATCTACCTCATCAGCATTTAGTCCAAGGTCAATGGCAAGTCCAGTCTGGTGTTCACTATGTCCGGGAAGAGCAACATATTTCTTAGTAAATTTAGACCCACGTTTCGCAATTGAATCCCTATAAATTCTGTCCTGTTCTATATAGCCTCTAAGTCCACTGACAGTTACTATATCCTCATTAGCGTTTATCTCATTAAACACATGCATAAGCATCTGCCCTGTTTTTTTCTCCAATTCGACTCTGTCAATAGTTATCTTGTTTTCTACCTGCTTTGCAAGCATCGGATACATAGCATTTACTAAAATCAAATTGCCTGCGTATATTTTCTTATTATCCATCTGTATTGTGCACATATCTATCTGCTCCTTTCAATTGCTTCCTTCACTAATGTATTTACAATATCCTCAAATGACATTCCGATTCCGCCCATCATATTGGGAAATCTGCTGTGAGAAGTGAAACCTGGTATTGTATTTATTTCATTAAAAACAATTTTCTTTGAAGGTGTAAGAAACATATCTACCCTGGCAAAGCCCGAACATCCCATGGCTCTGTACAGCTTCGCCGCGGTATTTTTGATTTCCTCTTCTCTCTCACTGCTTATTCTTGCCGGCATATGTATTTTGGAAGATTTGAGAGTATATTTTTCTTCATAATCGAAGAACCCTTCTGCCAGCTCTATCTCATCAACTCTGCCGATTGTCAGACTTTCATTTCCCATCACTGCACATCCAACCTCAAAACCATCAATGTTTTCCTCAATAATTATCTCATCATCATACTTAAATGCAGTGTCCACTGCCTCCTTTAGTCTTTCTGATGAAGGAATCTTTGTAATGCCAAATGATGAACCGGCCTTAAGTGGCTTCACATACAGCGGATACTCGTATAACTCTATCATTCTGCATATTTCATCATATGATGTTCCCTTTAAAATCACTGTTCCCTGAGGAACCTCCACGCCTGCCTCTCTAGCCAGCTGATGAGCCCTGTCCTTATCCATGCATATGGCAGATGCTAATGTATTGCATCCTACAAGTGCAATCCCTGAAAGCTCTATAAGTCCCTGCACAGTTCCATCCTCTCCATTTTTTCCATGTAGCACTGGGAACGCTGCATCAAGCTCAACAATTGTGTTTCCATCCTGCCTATATTCCAGAACACCTTTTATTGTCTTGTCCGGAAGTATACACACCGGTACGCATACCTCGAGTTCGCTACTCCATGTGTCTGACTTTATTTTTTCCACATCACCATTATAGTGATACCATTTTCCTTCTCTAGTTATTCCTATAAGGTATTTTTCATATTTATCTTTATCTAAATGTGTAATCACAGCATATGCTGATTGAAGTGATACCTCATATTCAGATGAACATCCACCAAAAATAATTCCTATTGTCTTTTTCATGTTTACCTCCATATTTTCTTATAAAGTAAAAAAGCAACCTTGTTACGGTAACATATTACCAATAACTTAGTTGCTTTATTTATGTTTTTTATTAACTAATTCTCTACATTTTCAATATTAATTCTCACGATTTTCTAACAACCCGGGAATCTCCACCTGAAATTCAATAATATCATCCTCACTTTTCGCAGTAATACTTCCACCATGAAGCTCAACAATTTGTTTTGCAATGGCAAGACCAAGTCCTGCTCCTCCGCTCTTGCTTGTCCTTGCTGTATCAAGTCTGTAGAACTGCTCGAAAATTCTGTCTAATTTTTCCTTCGGAATTGTATCACCATGATTGCACACCCTAATGTATACCTTATCCTTCTCCGGAATAATATCAATATTTATCTCACTATTTTCATAGCTGTAATTAACTGCATTTCTAAGAAGATTATCAAATACTCTCTGCATTTTGTCCGGATCACATTTAATCATCAAATCCTTCGGCGTATTCAGCTTGCTCGTAATATTCTTCTCCTGAAACATTGGGAGAAATTCATATTGAATCTGTTCCATCATTCGTGAAAGATTAATCTTCTTATGTTCAATTGTTAAATTCGTCAGATTGAATCTGGTTATTTCAAAGAACTCATTAATAAGCTCTTCTAAGCGTTCTGCTTTATCAAGAGAAATTGAAAGATACTTTTCTCTAAGCTCCGGAGATATCTGTTGCTCATCATTGAGAAGCGTAAGATATCCAATTACAGACGTTAGCGGTGTCTTTAAGTCATGGGCAAGATAGACAACCAAATCGTTTTTCTTTTTCTCAGATTCTATTGCCTGTCTCTTGTTCTCTCTGGCGGTTATAATTACCTGATTAATCTTTACCTCCAACTCCGAAAGTTCCTCTGGAAGCTTTACCATTTCATCCTCGTCATTATTTGTAAGAATTCGTTCCATGGCACTGTACATAATGTCCATGTAATCATATGTTTTGTACAGACATCTCATTCCAACAAAAATAATTATAAATGCTATCAAAAATGGAAACGCTGTTATGCATATGGTTTCAATCAGCTTAAGCCCCCTGTATACAGGGTCATTGCTCTGCCATATGGTAAACGATACCATCACTCTTGCTCCTAAAAATGCTATAAGAAGCACCACAAGTCCAATTGCAAATGGCATTAATGTCTTTAAAAATGTTTTTAAAAATAGTTCCAACTTAGTTTTCAATCTGGTATCCCACTCCCCACACTGTCTTAATGTACTTAGGCTTTCTTCCGGAATCGTGAAGCTTTTCCCTAAGCCTTCCTATATGTGTCATAACTGTATTATTGTTATCTAAGAACTTGTCACCCCACACCTCTTCAAACAGCTCCTCTGAGGATACTACTTTACCTCTGTTCTTGCATAAATACCATAATATATTGAATTCTAAAGGTGTAAGTGCAATGTCTTTTCCAAGTAATGTACACTTGTGAGTGTTCTTGTTGATAATAAGACCTTTAATGTCATATTCCTCTGTTTCCTGTTCCTCCACCTGATCAACTCCTGCATTATTATATCTCATATAACGTCTGAGCTGCGTCTTAACACGAGCCATAACTTCGAGAGGATTAAATGGCTTGGTAATATAATCGTCAGCACCAATGGTTAATCCCATTATCTTGTCCATATCTTCAACCTTTGCCGTAAGCATAATCACAGGGTAAAAATATTTTTCTCTTATGGACTGACATATCTGAAAACCTGTGATGTCCGGCATCATCACATCAAGAATGGCCATATCCAGTTTCTCTGTCCTGATGCATTCCATTGCATCCCTTCCATTATAAAACTTAAACACATTGTATCCTTCGTTCTTAAGATACACCTCTATCAAATCAGCTATTTCCTTCTCATCATCGACAATCAGTATATTTGCTTCCATAATCAGTCACCACTACCTTATCTGATAAAATTAGTACGTACAATTGTTTCATATTCAGGCTTCTCTATCCCTGCTGTTCTTCCCGCTTCAATACATTTGAGCAGCCACGCCATATTGTCTGCAAGAGTTCTCATAGTCTGCATTCCTTCAAGATCCTGTACTACCTCTTCTACTGTATTTCCATGTACCTGGTTCCAATACTGTGATGACACAACAGGCATATTATTTATCATAAAATACTTATTAATCTGATCAAATGCTGCTGATGCACCGCCTCTTCTGCAGCTGACAACTGCTGCGCCAAGCTTGCCTGCAAATCTTGAGGCTCTTCCGTAGAACAATCTGTCTAAGAATGATGAAAGCTGTCCTGCTGCCCCCGCATAATATACTGGCGAGCCAAATACAAATCCGTCTGCTTCATCAACCTTTTCTAAGAATTCATTTACCTTATCATTCAAAAAACACTTTCCTGTCTTAGAGCAGCTTCCACATGCTATACATCCCGCAATTGGCTTAACTCCCAGCTGAAAAATTTCAGTTTCTATACCCTTTGATTCTAATTCCTTTGCAACCTCACATAAAGCTGTGTATGTACATCCATTTGCATGTGGGCTTCCATTTACTAATAATACTTTCATTCTATAATCTCCTTCTATTACCTTACTATTTAACTTTATTATTCCTATTTGCAAATTATATCACAATATTCACAAAATTAAAGGAAGTATTTCAGATATTATCCAAAATACTTCCTTCTTACACTGTATATGACTATTCTACATTAGGTAATGTTGATAAGCTCTTTGCTATTTCTTCATCTGTTGGAATGTAATCTGACATCACACCATCATTGAATTTCTGATATGCATACATATCAAAATATCCTGTTCCTGTAAGACCAAATACAATATTCTTAGCCTCTCCTGTTTCTTTGCATTTGAGTGCTTCATCAATTGCAACCTTGATTGCATGGCTGCTCTCTGGAGCTGGAAGAATACCCTCAACTCTTGCAAATTCCTGTGCTGCTCTGAATACTTCAGTCTGTTCAACACTTCTTGCCTCAATTAATCCATCATCATATAGCTGTGAAACTGTTGAACTCATTCCGTGATATCTAAGTCCACCTGCATGATTTGCTGATGGAATAAATCCACTTCCCAGTGTGTACATTTTAGAAAGAGGACAAACCTTTCCAGTATCACAGAAGTCATATGCATATTTTCCTCTTGTAAGACTTGGGCATGATGCCGGCTCAACTGCGATAAGCTTGTAATCTGCCTCGCCTCTTACCATCTCTCCTGCAAATGGTGAAATAAGTCCACCAAGGTTTGAACCGCCGCCTGCGCATCCAATAATAATATCTGCCTTAACTCCGTACTTGTCAAGAGCTGCCTTTGTTTCAAGTCCAATGATTGACTGATGAAGAAGTACCTGTGATAATACAGAACCAAGAACATATCTGTAGCCTTCCTGTGATGTTGCTGCCTCGACAGCCTCTGAAATTGCACATCCAAGACTTCCTGTTGTTCCAGGAAATTCTTCATTTATCTTACGTCCAACATTTGTTGACATTGATGGTGATGGTGTAACTGCTGCGCCATATGTTCTCATAACTTCTCTTCTAAATGGCTTCTGCTCATATGATACTTTAACCATATATACCTGGCAGTCAAGATCAAAATACGAACATGCCATTGATAATGCTGTACCCCACTGTCCTGCTCCTGTCTCAGTTGTAACACCCTTGAGTCCCTGCTGCTTAGCGTAATATGCCTGCGCAATTGCTGAGTTAAGCTTATGGCTTCCTGATGTATTATTTCCTTCAAACTTGTAGTATATGTGAGCTGGTGTTCCAAGCTTCTTCTCAAGACAGTATGCTCTTACAAGTGGAGCTGGTCTATACATTTTATAGAAGTTTCTGATTTCTTCCGGTATATCAAAATATGCTGTTGTATCATCTAATTCCTGTTTAGCTAATTCTGTACAGAATATTGGTTCAAGTTCTTCCACAGTGATTGGCTTTAGTGTTGCCGGGTTAAGAATAGGCGCTGGCTTATTCTTCATATCAGCTCTTACGTTATACCATTGTGTTGGCATCTCGCTTTCCTCTAAATAAATTTTGTAAGGTATTTCTCTTTCTGTCATAATGTTATCCTCCTTAAAATTATTGTTGTCGCCTTGTGGAGCGTTTTTAATTGATAAGACGTAATTTCCTACCACTAAAAAAACTCCTATCCTAAGATTATCTTAGGACAGGAGTTAAACTTCTGCGGTACCACCTAAATTCATTCTATCACGAATGCACTCTGCGACATACTATCATATATCCTCTGCTATAACGTGCAGACCACGTCTCTCCTACTCTCGCATCATCGATACAATTTCAGTTCGCCCTCATGAGTCCATTCATCAATCATTCCATTATCGCATTCACACCAGTAGCGACTCTCTGAGAATGTTCCGATAGATTACTTCTCTCATTCATCGGTTAATTATTTTAGTAAATAATATACCATTATTTAACAAATGTCAATAGTAATTATATGCAATTTTTACAAATTCATTCTGTCTTCCTCTGTTATTTCTCTCACCACTCTGCAAGGACTTCCCACAGCAATTACATTAGCAGGAATATCTCTTGTAACCACTGAGCCTGCACCAATAATAGTGTTCTCTCCAATGTTTACTCCACCCAGAATAGTACAATTAGCTCCTATCCAAACATTATTACCAATGGTAATTGGTTTAGATATCATGGTTCCTTCATTTCTCTGCTCAGCCAATATCGGATGTGCTGCACACGATACAACTGTTCCGGGTCCCATAAATACATTTTCACCCAACTCAATTCTGGACGTATCAAGGAACACACAATTATAATTAATTACTGCCAATCCCTTGAAATAAATATTAAATCCGAAGTCACATCTAAAGCCTGGCGAAACTGCCATCATATCTGAACTTTGTCCAACCAGTTCTTTAAGGATTTCATTTCGCTCCCCTGCATCACCGCTTGCATTGAATCTATATACAAGCTCTGCTGCCTTATTCTGCACCTCCATTATATCTGGAGCAACTGCATTATAAGGCAAATTATTTTTCATTTTTTCTAATTCTGTCATCTGTATATCCTCCATCTATATTGTCTGAGGTGTAAGCTCTCCTGTAGCCGTATTAATTACATATCCCTTAATAATCACATCCTTAGGCATAAGTGGATGATTCTTAAGAAAGTCAACAGTCTCCTCCACTGAGTCTTCCACAGTGTCAAATCCTCTAAGCCACGCTTCAAAATCAACTCCACAGTATCTCATCATATCTATGTGATCCTGAGAAATACCTCTTTTTAACAAATGCTCAATCATCATATCAGCATTGATTCCGGCAACGCCACAATCTGTATGTCCAATTACCATAACTTCTTCTACACCAAGCTCTATAATGCCAACCAAAAGGCTTCTAACGGCACTGTCAAATGGATTTGTTATCATTCCACCTGCATTTTTTATCATCTTCACATCACCGTTCTTGATTCCCAAAGCTGCAGGAATAAGTTCCACTAGTCTTGTGTCCATACATGTAAGAATCGCTATCTTCTTATCCGGATATTTACTTGTACTAAATTTCTCGTAATCTTTATTATCCACAAATTGTCTGTTAAATTCAAGCATTTGTTCGATCATTATATTTCCTTCTTTCTGCTATCTGTTCTGGCTCATAACACCAACCAGTCTATGTGGCTGATATGGTTCCTCCAAATATGCTATGTCCTCTTCTGTCAGTATAACGTCACATGCCTTAGCTGCCGCATCCAAATGATTAATCTTAGTTGCACCTGCAACAGGCGATGTAACTTTGGTCATTAACCATGCCAGCGATATCTGTGTCATCTCTACACTATATTTATCTGCCAATTCAACTACTCTATCTATAATAATTTCGTCTTGTTCTTTTGTTCCATCATATTTGCCTTTTGCATAAATGTCTGCTTCCATTCGCTTTGATGTTTCTCCTGGACGTTTAGCCAGTCTACCTGCTGCCAGTGCACTGTATGGTGTCATTGCAATATTTTCTTCAGCGCAGTACTTTGCCATTTCTCTTTCTTCTTCTCTGAATATCAAATTGTAGTGTCCCTGAATAGAGATAAACTGTGGATATCCATGATATTTACAATATTCATTTGCTTTCGCAAGCTGATATGCGTAGCAGTTGGAAATTCCTATATATCTTACCTTTCCACTTTTCACTGCCTCATTAAGTCCATCAAGTATTTCTTCCATTGGTGTATGATAGTCCCACATATGCATAATGTACAAGTCGACATAATCCATTTCAAGATTCTCAAGACTCTTATCCAGCCTTTTCAATACAAAGTCTTTTCCGCTTAGTCCTGCATTCTTTTCCTCTTCAGTTCTAGGTGTAAATTTTGTAGCAACTACAACATCCTCTCGCTTTGCCATATCTTTTAATGCTCGCCCAACAAACTGCTCGCTTGTTCCATTCTGGTATGCTGCTGCCGTATCAAAAAAATTGATTTCCAGTTCAAGTGCATGCTGTATAATCTTTCTAGACTCTTCCTCATCAAGTGTCCATTTGTGCATTCCCTGTTCTGCCTCGCCAAATCCCATGCAGCCAAGGCATACCCTTGATACGTTTAAATCCGAATTTCCTAACTTTGTATATTTCATATTCATTCTCCTTCCAGTTTCGACTGATATTTTATGATTTGATTATATCAATGCCAATACTGAATTTCTATTTATGAAAATATTGTAGTATCAATAAATTGACATTTTCTGTATTTTGTCAACTATAGTCTATATGGATTCTTGTGCTCTCCATCTGCAAACAGCGTGTCCATCCCCACATTTCTAAGATTAGTGATCAGTGCTGCCATTTCCTCACAGCTTGCCGGCATATCTGATAATATCCATGACAAAGCCATTGAGCTTGATGCCGTTGCATGGTACTGTATTGCAAATTTGAGATTGTCAGGCATAGGCTTATCTCCATACAACTCCTGATGCCATTTCAAATCGAACTCTCTGCAATGTTCAAATATGTAGTCCTTTAGACAGTTTTGTCCCTCAATCATGCAGGCCTGTTTCATAAACACATGATATTCCTTCATTCTATTAAATGTATTCAGAAGTGAATCATAAAACCTGATATCTTCATATCCATTATTATAGTCTGGAATAATTTTCGTCATATAAATATACTGTATCAAATCATTTTTATCTTGAAAGTGATTATAAAATGTCTGCCTGCTCACACCTGTTTTTTCAAGAATGTCCTTGACTGTGAGTTTTTCAAGTGACTGCGTCTCCACAAGAGATAGCAATCCACTCACAATAATTTCTTTAACATCAATTGCCATGGCTATTCAACTCCTTATTGATTCTTGAATCAGTGTGGTTTTTTCCTGGATTTTGCCGTAAAATCTGTAATGGTAAGCTTGATTACTTCAACTGATGAAACCATTAAGTTATCTATATCAAATTCACGCCCAGTTTGATTCAACATTAAAAGACGTATTCCTCGCATTTTCTCTTTTTCATCCACAACAATTTCTGCGGTTCCACGCCCAATTACTGAAGAATATGCTGCTCCGTATCTGCATGGAATATCTCCACCGGAAACAATGTCTACATCACATTCTAATTCGATGCATACATTTGAATTGATTCGCATTAAATCTATTTTGTGACCTTCTTTTGCTCCGTGCATATAGAAAATAAGTGTATTATCAACCAATTCATATCCATAATGCATTGGAACAATATACGGAAATTCTTCATCAAAAAGCCCCAAATGTAATATCTTCGCTGTATCTACTATCTTTAATATATCATCAATTTCAGTAATCTCCCGGTCTTTTCTTCTCATATATTATGTCCTCCAAAACTTATTTTATTGTATCATATCAGAACATTATTTTCATTACCAATTAACTATATCTCAAGCACCAAAACCTTTACACATTTCTCTTCTTTAATTCTTGAAACTGTATTCTCTATTGCAATCTTGACCTTCTTCGCATCTTCAAATGAAGCCATTCTTTTCTCACAATGTGCCTTCAATTTCTCATCAGATATATCCAAGTACACCAAAATATCAGTCTCAAGGGTAATTAATGAAAACAGAGGATGTCCTGGTTTTATCTCAATTCTTTCTTTTACTATACGATTTGTAAAGCTTCCAATTTCAGGTGTCCATGGTTTACTGCAAATGTATGTCTTTTCTTCTTTTGATAACGTAGGCCACAGCAATTCATCCATATCTTCTGCCTCTTTGAAATGCTTCTGTAAAGTAGATTTGCCACAGCAGGTAGTACCTACGACGCATATTCTTTTATCGCAATATTCTATGAAAATGTGCTTCAGTTCTTCAAGTATTTCACTCATAATTTACCCTCTATCTTTGTTTCTATTTTCTTATATTAAAAATAATTATAATCCCTTCAAGTTTTTGTGTCTATACTTATGTATGGCACTTTCTCATTTCTCTGAATATCATTATTGACATTGCTATCATCAAGTTCTATTATTTCACCAGAAGATGCAGCAAGAACCGTTTCGGACGTACTGTCGGGGGATTTATTCACATTCGACCCTTGTGCATCTTTTTTTAGTTCCAGAAGAACACCTAGCACGTACAATTCATTACCACTAGCCATATATTCTCTACCATACATCTGTAGACAACGAAAAACGCGAAAAGCATTGAATAATCAACGTTTTTCGCGTTTTTCTGAAATGAGACATCGGGGATTCGAACCCCGGACAACTTGATTAAAAGTCAAGTGCTCT
>CAZBKO010000042.1:0-17537 GCA_964492545.1 uncultured Lachnospiraceae bacterium | reverse complement strand
ACAGAACTTTTACTGGCATCACAATTTGATAGTATAATGCAATTTGTAACATTGTTAATTGTATTTATATTTGTGCTTGCAATCACGTATGGTACTACCAAATGGATTGGCAATTACCAGAAAAGTCGCTTTACAGGAAAGAATATAGAATATATTGAAGGTATGCGCCTTAGTAATACCAAGTATATTCAAATATTACGCATTGGAAATGAATATATTGCTGTTGGTGTATGTAAGGATTCGATGACAGTATTAACAAAGCTCAACAAAGAAGATTTAGTATTTGATGAAAATGAGAAAGTTGCTGTAAATCAATCCTTCGGCGCAATATTAGAAAAATTAAGAAATAACAAAGCAGAGAATAAGGATGACCCAAATGAAAAAGATGAAGAAAATTATTAAATTATTCAGTATTTTTTGTATCGTTCTTATTCTTGTTTATGCAAATGCAACTGTTGCAATGGCTACAACTACAGATGAAGCCGCAACAAATGATAGTAGTGTAACCGAAGGGACAGATACAACAGGAAATAATATTTTTGGTGTGGAATTATCTGCGGATGATGATAGTACTATGTCGGGAGCAATACAGATTGTTATAGTTCTAACTATACTTGCATTGTGTCCTTCGATATTAATAATGCTGACATCCTTCACAAGAATAATTATTGTTCTTCATTTTACCAGAGCAGCATTGAATACGCAAACCGCACCACCTAATCAGGTACTTGTAGGTTTAGCATTGTTTTTAACATTTTTCGTTATGGCACCGGTGTTTAATGAAGTAAATACCAATGCTATTCAACCTTTATCCAAGGGCGAAATCACGCAAGAGGAAGCCTTTGATGCAGGCGTGAAACCATTAAGAACATTTATGCTTAACCAGGTTAGAGATGAGGACCTTGATGCAATGGCATCAATAGCAGGATATGATAATATAGCATCACAGGAAGAGGTTCCTTTGGTGGTACTTATTCCAAGCTTTATACTAAGCGAACTTAGGATAGCATTTTGGATTGGTTTCCTGATCTATATACCATTTCTAGTTATTGATATGGTAGTAGCGTCAACGCTGATGTCAATGGGTATGATGATGTTACCACCAACCACCATTTCATTACCATTTAAGATACTTTTATTTGTATTGGCAGATGGATGGAATTTAATTATTGTTAATTTAATGTCTACCTTTGTTACATAATGATTTGTATATAACAGGGGTAGACTAACTTTGTTTATGAAAGGAGTGTTTGCAGTGACACAGGGAGCGGTACTTAATATTGCCAGTGAAACATTGTGGACTATAATCAAAACAGCTGGTCCGTTACTTATAATTTCACTGATTGTCGGCCTGATTGTTAGTATTTTTCAAACAGTAACATCAATTCAGGAGCAGACACTGACCTTCGTACCTAAGATATTGGCAATATTCATTGGCATAATGATTTTAGGTTCATATATGCTTACGAATATAGTATCATTTATGGAAGAATTATGGGGAAGCTTTGGTGATTACATAAGATGATTCATGTAACTGTTAATCAGGAAAATCTTGAATATTTATTGTTAATATTGGTGCGAATTTCATCATTTATGTTTGTGGCTCCTTTTTTTGGACAATCAAACACACCATTGCGTTCTAAACTGGGACTTAGCATATTTGTATCGTACATAATATTTTTGCTGGTTCCACTTGAGGAGGCAACAGTTGAGTACAGCACTATTATTGATTATGCGTCACTTGTAATTAAGGAAAGTGTTGTTGGATTACTAATTGGTTTCTCAGCATTTATATGCAGTACTATCTTACAGTTTAGTGGTCGTATAGTCGATATGGAGATAGGATTATCAATGGCGCAGGTGCTTGATCCGGTAACAAATACGCAGGTAGGTATGACTGGTTCAATTTACACATATTTAGTTTTTTTTCTTATGTTGACGTCAAACATGCATATTTATCTTTTAAATGCAGCTGTTGATTCATTTGAACTTATACCAATTGGACAGATTAGAATCGGAAGCACTTTGTATACAACGTTTGTTGGATTTTTATCAACGTATCTTATTATAGGATTTAGAATTATACTTCCGGTATTTGCAACAATTTTAATTATGAATTGTGTTCTTGGAATTATGGCAAAGGTAGCGCCACAGATGAATATGTTTTCAGTTGGTATGCAGCTAAAGATTATAGCAGGGCTAATTGTAATGTTTTCAACTGTAAGATTGTTACCGTCAATAGCTAATTTCATTTTTTCCAATATGCAGCAAATGGTACAGGGAATAATAGAAGGAATGATGTAATGGCATATATTAGATATAATCTTCAATTCTTTGCAAAGGATGGACCGGGAGGAGAGAAGACAGAAGCAGCCACACCCAAGAAACTGTCTGAGGCTAGAAAAGATGGTAATGTTGCAAAAAGCAAGGAAATAGTTACATCCGTATCGCTGCTTATAGGGTTTATCTTCTTGAAAGTATATATTGGAACAATTGGAAATAGTCTGATAGGACAATTTACAAAAACATATAAGAAAATATCAACTATTGCGAGTGCCTATTCTGATGAAGTAAATATTCGTACTATTACAGAGATTACAAGAGATGTGTTGATTGATATTATTATTGTTATTGCACCAATACTTGCGTTGTCGTTTGGAATTGCATTTTTAGGTGATTTCGTGCAATTTAAATGGAAAGTAACAACGAAGCCATTAAAGCCTAAGTTTAGCAAGATTAATCCACTAAAAGGATTTAAACGTATTTTTTCAAAACAATCACTGATGAACTTTGCAAAATCAGCAGCGCTTGTTTTTATTATTGGATATGTTGTTATACAGGAGATAAGCAGCAAAGCAACTATGCTTTTTGGACTGTATGATATCTCACTTATGGCAGCTATTTATCAAATTGGAAATACCGTACTGAATTTAGCAATAAAGATTAGTTCAGTTTATATAGTAGTAGGAATTATTGATCTTGTGTGGCAAAGACATAAGTTTAAGGAAGATATGAAGATGACCAAGCAGGAGGTTAAGGACGAATACAAGAATGCAGAGGGAGATCCACATATCAAAGGACAAATTAAAAGAAAAATGCTTCAGGTTTCACAGAGAAGAATGATGCAGAGCGTACCGGATGCTGATGTTGTAATTACCAATCCAACGCATTTTGCGGTGGCAATTAAGTATGATGCCACAACGGCAAAGGCACCAATTGTAGTGGCAAAGGGTGAGGATTATCTGGCTCAAAAGATAAAAGAGAAAGCTAGAGAAAGTAATGTGGAGATAGTTGAAAACAGACCACTTGCCAGAGCTTTGTACGCAAATGTGGAGATTGGCAGTGAAATACCGGAAGAATTATATCAGGCAGTAGCTGAAATACTTGCTATGGTATACAAATTAAAAGGAAAAACCAGGTAGAAAGGAGGTAAACGGAAATGAAATTGAAAAAGGCAGATCTTGGAGTTGGCTTATATTTATTGCTTGCCATAGTATTTCTTATCATATCCGTACCTTCAGCATTACTTGATGTTTTGATAGCATTAAACATATCAGTTGCACTGATTATTTTATTTAATTCATTATTTTCAAAAGAAGCACTTGATATGTCTTCGTTTCCAACAATTTTGCTGTTAACAACATTATTTAGAATATCTCTTAATGTATCATCAACTAAACTTATTCTTGGAACAGGTGATCCTGGTAAGGTAGTAAGAGTATTTGGTGAATTTGTTGGTGGAAATGATCTTGTAATTGGTATGATTGTATTTATTATCCTGATAATTGTGCAGTTCATGGTCATTAATAAAGGTTCTGAGAGAGTAGCAGAAGTAACAGCAAGATTCACACTTGATGCTATGCCAGGTAAACAGATGGCAATTGATGCTGATTTGAATACAGGAGCAATTAATGATGCCCAGGCAAAAGAAAGACGAGAAAAATTACAATCAGAATCGGCTTTCTTTGGTTCTATGGATGGTGCTGTTAAGTATGTAAAGGGAGATGCAACTGCAGGTCTTATAATTACAGCTGTCAATATTATTGGTGGTATTATAATGGGTGTTATGAGACAGGATATGTCACTTAACGATGCTCTTTCTAAATACACGATTCTTACCATAGGTGATGGTCTTGTGAGTCAGATTCCTTCATTGTTAATATCATTATCAACAGGTATTCTTGTAACAAAGGCATCCAAGGAAGCAGAAATTGGAAACATAATATTTGGTCAGCTATTTTCACTTCCAAAGGTTATGATGGTTGCCGGTGGAACAATGCTGTTCCTTGGAATTGCAACACCACTTCCAACATTCCTGTTTCTTGCACTCGGTGTAGGATTTCTATTAATAGGATATAGAATGAGAGGCAAGGGAGAAGTAGAAAGTATAGAAGCTGAAACAGAGGCTGCTGAAATGGAAGCAGATGAGATAAGAAGACCTGAAAATGTTAACTCGCTGCTTCAGGTTGATCCGATAGAATTGGAATTTGGATATGGTATTATACCTCTAGCTGATGTCAATCAGGGAGGAGATTTGATTGACAGAGTAGTTATGATAAGAAGGCAGATAGCACTTGAACTAGGTGCTGTAGTGCCGATTATCAGATTAAGGGATAATATACAGTTAAATCCAAATCAGTATATTATCAAAATAAAAGGAATTCAGGTCAGCGAAGGCGAAGTATTATTCGATCACTATATGGCCATGAATCCGGGATTTGTTGAAGAGGAGATAACAGGAATCCCAACATTTGAGCCATCCTTCCATTTGCCGGCAATATGGATTACCGAAAATCAGAGGGAACGTGCAGAATCATTGGGATATACGGTTGTTGATCCACCTTCAATTATAGCAACACATTTAACTGAAATAGTAAGAACACATATTGCAGAGCTTATGACGAGACAGGATGTACAGAATCTCATTAACAACATCAAGGACAACAATCAGACTCTTGTTGACGAACTTGTACCAAAGCTGTTGAATGTAGGCGAAATTCAAAAGGTTCTTCAGAATTTGCTCAGCGAAGGTATATCAATCAGAGATTTGCTTACTATATTTGAGACATTGGCAGATCATGCAGCAGTCACAAGAGATACAGATGTTTTGACAGAATATGCGAGACAAAGTCTTAAGAGAGCAATATCAAACAAATATTTCCAGCCAAATGAGACAACAAGTGTAATAACACTTGATCCAAAAATTGAGCAGGATATAATGGCAAGCGTTAAGCAAACAGAGCAGGGAGCATACTTAACCCTGGATCCGGAAAAATCAGAGAAAATAATAAAAGCTGTTGGTGAGGAAACATCGAAGCTGGAGAAACTTGGCAAACCGGCAATAATAATAACTTCGCCAATCGTTAGAATGTACTTTAAGAGACTGACTCAGGATTATTATAAGGATTTAATTGTAATCTCTTATAATGAAGTTGAGACAAATATAGAATTACAATCAGTAGGGATGGTGAGCATTTCATGATAATCAAAAAAATTCAGGCAGAAACAGAAAAAGAAGCTATTATGATGGCTAAAGAGGAAATGGGTAAGGATGCAGTAGTACTTAATATTAAGACCTTCAAGCAAAAAGGTCTAAAAAGATTTTTTAAAAAAGATGTTGTGGAGGTTACTGCAGCACTTGAAGAAAGAAAAACCACTACAAACATTCCAACTGCTACAATCAATGAAAGTATAGAAAATGAGCAGACTGAGCCAAAAAAGACATCAGCTATCGAAGAAAAGTTAAATAATCTTCAGACAATGATAGAAAATCAGCTATCATCAAAAGAAGATGAAGGTGAAAAGGAAAACGATAAAGAAAGTGACGAACCAAAAGAAAAAAATGTTAATCTTGCATTTTTAAGATTGGTATATAGCCAGTTGATTGATAACGAGGTTGATGAAAAGTATGCCAACATGATTATTGGGGAAATACAGTCATCACTTAAAAAAGAGTCAAATATTGACAGCATTTTATCGGGAATTTATCAGAAAATAATACTTAAGCTTGGACAGCCAAACCCAATAGAATTAGGCGAAAACCAGACCAAACTTGTATTCTTTGTCGGACCAACCGGAGTAGGAAAAACCACAACAATTGCAAAGCTTGCTTCTGATTTCAAAATCAACAAAAATGCCAAAGTGGGCATGATAACATCAGATACATATAGAATTGCAGCAGTGGAACAGCTTAGAACATATGCCAACATTCTTGATATTCCCCTTCAGGTTGTATTTACTATTGAAGAGATGAATAGCGCAGTTAAAGGCTTTAAAGATTATGATATAGTTTTTGTGGACACAGCGGGTAGATCTCATAAGAATACAGAGCAGTGCGATGAGTTATTTCATTTAATAAAAGATATTGATACCGGCGATAATATGGTGAAAGAAACATATCTTGTTTTGAGCGCTGCTACAAAGTATAAGGATTTAATAAGAATTACGGAAATATATGATAATATTGAAAATTACAAGCTGATTTTCACAAAGATAGATGAAACCTCTTCAATTGGTAATATTTTAAATATTAAGCTAAAGACAGGGGCATCATTATCCTATATATCAAGCGGACAGGCGGTCCCAGATGATATAGGGACGGTAGATATGCAAAAAATCGCCAAGCAGTTACTTGGCGGAAGCGATTGATTCTAGTATAAGGACATGGAGGTTAAAGCATGGATCAGGCAGAGAAATTAAGAAACATGATGAAAATGCAAAATAAAATCAGTAAGCCTCAAGCTAGAGTCATAACTGTAACTAGTGGTAAAGGTGGAGTTGGAAAATCAAGTGTGTCAATAAACCTTGCCCTTGAGTTTAAGAAGCAGGGAAAGAATGTAATAATATTTGATGCAGATTTTGGACTGGCAAATATTGAGGTAATGTTTGGAGCAATACCTAAATACAGTCTTGCTGATTTAATATACAAAGGAAAAGACTTAAAAGATATAATTGTTAAGGGTCCGATGGATATAGGGTTTATTTCAGGGGGCTCTGGAATAAATGGATTGTCAAACATGACAAAAGATCAGGTTCTGTATCTCGTATATAAACTAAAAGAATTAGAAGAGTTTGCAGACATAATAATTATTGATACGGGAGCTGGAATATCTGACACAGTACTGGAATTTGTATTATCCAGTGAAGAAGTTATTCTTGTATCAACGCCGGAACCAACGTCTATAACTGACTCATATGCTCTCCTGAAATCATTGTGTTCAAGGGAAGCCTATGATAAATCAAACATAACAATTAAAGTTATAGCAAACAGGGTTAGTAATCATGATGAGGGTGATAATCTGTTTAACAAATTAAAGGTAGTAGTTAACAGATTTTTAGATGTAAATTTAGAATATTTAGGAGAAATACCGGTAGATAATAATATGTCTAAATCTGTTATGCAGCAGAAACCTATTGCCATGGCATTTCCAAATTCACCGGCATCCAGGGCTTTTGAGAAGCTCTCTGACAGCCTGTTAGAAATAGAAGCTTCGAATGAGTATGGGAAAAAGGGACTTGCAGTAATGTTTGCCAGGATGTTTAAAGGCAAAAAAGGAGGTGCCTAAATGATTTCAAAGATTATATCACCAGGTGACAGAATCGAACTAAAAAAAACAGGTGCCGAAAAGAAAGCAAAAGAAATTGGAGCAGAGCCAGCGAAGACTTATGTAAGTCAGGTATATGACATTCTTAATGAAGATGAAATGAAAATTGCAATGCCAATAGTTGAGGGCAGAGTGATACCGTTACCTATAAATGGCAGATATGATTTGTGCTTTTATACTGCAAATGGACTGTATCAATGCCGTGCAATTATAACGGACAGATACAAGGAAGACGAATTATTTGTTTTACAGATTGAAATAACGTCTGATTTGAAAAAGTTTCAAAGACGACAATATTTCAGGCTGGAGTGCACAATGGATATTTGGTATAAAATTCTTCCAAAAGAAGAAATATTAGAAATTATTACTGATAAGGAAAAAATGGAGGAACTGTTAACCGGAGAATTAGATAAAGGTGTAGCACTTGATATTAGCGGTGGAGGAATGAGATTTACTTCATCTAAGAGACATTCATCTGGAGATTGCGTGATTGTAGTGCTCAGAATAAAAAAGTCAGGAAATAATGCAACCTGTATATTGCCTGGGACAATATTAAAGTCAACATCGGTCCTGAATCGCTCGGATGTGTTTGAACACAGAGTGGAATACAATAATGTGCAGGGAAGCGTAAGAGAAGCATTAATTAAATTTATTTTTGAAGAAGAACGTCGTTTAAGACAGAAGGATAAAGGCTAATGAAAAAAAATATTTTAATAATAGATGACTCTGCACTTATGAGAAGAGTGTTATCTGATATAATAGAGTCAGATGACAGATTCATAGTTAAAGATTACGCTCGAGATGGAATCGAAGGTTTAGATCTTATCATTAAGAATAAGCTTGCATATGATGCGATTGTAATGGACATTAATATGCCAAGAATGGATGGACTTGAAGTATTAGAACAACTTCAGAAGCATCACATTAATGTAAAGATTGTAATGGTAAGTACGCTTGTTAAAGAGGGTGCCCAAGAAACAATTCTAGCTCTTGAAAGAGGAGCATTTGATTTCGTTACGAAACCGGAGAACTATTACGAGGTAAAGAGTGAAAAGTTTAAGCATAAGCTGATAACTACACTCGCTTTAGCAGCTGGTATCAAAGAAGTACATAGTTTTGAAACACCGGTTATAGAAAGACACATAACTAAGAGTAATAGCCAGTTTAGAACTCATGGAAGCAAGCTTGTAGCAATGGCCTGCTCAACTGGAGGACCGAAATCTTTGAAAGAAGTTATACCATATATACCTGCTGAGATTGATGCACCGGTATTATTAGTCCAACATATGCCGAAGGGATTTACAGCATCATTGGCAGCTCGACTTAATGAGTTGAGCAAGGTTATGGTTAAGGAAGCAGAGGATGGAGATGTACTCAAAAAGGGTTGTGTATATTTGGCTCCGGGTGGACAACATATGAAGGTGATACAAGATAAGAGTGGTGCTTATTTGGTAAAGCTTTCAGATGAACCAGCTAGAGACGGACTTAGACCATGTGCTAATATTATGTATGAATCCCTTACAGGAACATCATTCTCACAGATTGTTTGTGTAGTAATGACTGGAATGGGATCAGATGGAACAGAAGGAATTAGTCAGCTTTGCAAGAAAAATAGCGTGTATGTAATTTCACAGGATGAAGCAACCAGCGTTGTTTATGGAATGCCAAGAACAATTGCTAAGGCGGGGCTATCAGATGAAGTTGTACCGTTAGATAAAATAGCAGAAACTATAACGAAGAGCGTGGGGGTGCTAAACAATGGACGTTAGCCAATATTTAGAGATATTTATCGATGAGACAAAAGAACATATTCAGAGTTTAAGTGATCATCTTATGATTCTTGAAAAGGAACCAGAGAACACTGACACAATTAACGAAATTTTTAGAGCTGCGCATTCACTTAAAGGTATGGCAGGAACTATGGGCTATACAAGAATGCAGAAGCTTACACACCAGATGGAAAATGTTTTTTCTGAAATTAGAAATGGTAAGATGAAGGTTGAAGCACATCTTGTTGATGTATTATTTCAGTGTCTTGATGCAATTGAGGAATATTTATCAAACATCGAAGAAACAGCAACAGAAGGTGACAATGACAATGAACCTATACTTAATCAGCTGACTGCAATTCTTGAAGGAAAAAGTGAGCAACAGGCAGCAACGATAGCACCGGCACCTACAGTACAGCCTGAAGCTAGCGGAAGCGATGATATAAGAAAATATAAGAATTTCGTATATGCTGAATTCGAGAAGCATGCCATCAATGAGGCCTATAGCAAGAAAATGAATGTTTTTGCGCTCACGGTATATGTGGATGAGAATTGTATCCTAAAAGCTGCAAGAGCATTTTTAGTATTTAAGTCATTGGAGTCACATGGTGAGATTATAAAGTCAACACCATCTGTACAGGACATAGAAGATGAAAAGTTTGAACTGGATTTCAGCATTTGTATTATTACAAATGAAACACTTGAGCAGATTATTGGTGTTATTAAGAACGTGTCTGAAATAAAAGATGCTGTGGGTGAAGTTGTTGAAGCTATGCCTGTGGAAACACCGGTACAGAAAAAAGAAGAAAAAGATGATTCTGATAAGAAACAGACACCTGCAAAGCAGCAGAGTAATAAGCCTGCAAATAAGCCGGTTGTTAACAGATCAGTAAGAGTAGACATTGAAAAACTTGATGTACTTATGAATCTTGTAAGTGAACTTATCATTGCAAAGAATGGACTTGTGTCAGTCAGTTCTTCGGAGGAAGGAGTTGCCTCTCAGGGATTTAACGAACAAATTGAATATCTTGAAAGAGTAACAACTAATCTTCATGAATCAGTAATGAAGGTTCGAATGATGCCAATTGAGACAGTAACAAATAAGTTCCCAAGAATGATTAGAGAGTTATCAAAGAAACTTGATAAGAAGATGGAATTATACATATCAGGTGAAGATACTGAACTTGACAGAACTGTAATAGATGAAATTGGCGATCCTCTTATGCATTTACTTCGTAATTCAGCTGATCATGGACTTGAATCAGCAGAGAAGAGAGCAGAGAAGGGCAAACCGGAAGTTGGTTCAATAGGACTTAATGCTTACCAGGATGGTAACAATGTTGTAATCGAAGTAAGCGATGATGGTAATGGTATAGACGTTGAAGCAATTAAGGGAAGAGCAATTGAAAAGGGTAATATTACCCAGGAACAGGCTGATACAATGACAGACAAAGAGGTTATTGATTTACTGTTCAGACCAAGCTTCTCTACAGCTAAGAAGGTATCGGATGTATCTGGACGAGGCGTTGGACTTGATGTTGTTAAGACTAAGATAGAAGCACTTGGTGGTGATATTGAAGTAAAGACAAAGCTTGGAGAAGGCAGTACATTTATTATCAGACTTCCTCTTACATTGGCTATTATTCAGGCACTTATGGTTGTAATAGGCGATGAAAAATATGCCGTATCACTTGGAAGTATTCAGACGATTGAAGACATTGCCGTTTCAGATATTAAGTATGTACAGACAAAAGAAGTAATTAACCTTAGAGGAACAGTTATACCGATTATCAGACTTGATAAGGTACTTGATGTTCCAAGAGAAGATGACTATGTTGCTCCTGACAGAATGACAGTAATTATTGTCAAGAAGGGTGATAAGCTTGCCGGTCTTGTGGTTGATGAACTTATAGGACAGCAGGAAATAGTTATTAAGTCACTTGGTAAGTACATCAATAACAATAACAAGGTAATTGGCGGTGCAACAATCCTTGGAGATGGTGAAGTTGCGTTAATTCTTGAAGCAAATGCATTACTATAATCGGAGGTGGTTGCAATGGAGAATACATTAGAGACAGTTTCAGAAAAAATTCAATATATAGTTGTAAAAGTTGGAGTTGAACAATATGGTATCGATATTAAATACGTTGATAATATTGTTAGAATGCAAAAGATGACAAGAGTACCTAAATCACAACCTTATTTCTGCGGAGTAATCAACCTAAGAGGTGAAATTGTTCCAGTTATGAGTATACGCAGAAGATTTGGTCTTGAGGAAGATGAATATACAACAAAGTCAAGAATCATTATTCTCAAACCTGAACAACAGGAGTCAATTGGAGTTATAGTTGATATGGTAAATGAAGTAGTAACATTTTCAGCAAGTGATATTGAAAAGGTTGGTCTTGATAATAAGGATGAGCTTGCTAAATATATTACAGGTGTTGGTAAAAATTCAGATAATGATACACTTGTTTCAATATTAAACGTTGAAGCAGTTACCACAGACGTAAAAGAGCAGCAAATTCAGCAATAGAAAGCAGGTGCCTATGTCTAAACTAAATCTTAGTGATATAAGTATGATGCAGTATGATGTACTAAAAGAAATAGGAAATATAGGAGCAGGCAATGCCACTACGGCATTGTCTAAGCTCGTTAATTCCAAAATTGATATTGGTGTTCCTAATGTCAGACTTTGCGATTTTACACAGCTTTCATCAATTGTCGGCTCTGAAGAAGAAGTTGTAGTTGGAATACTTCTTATGCTAAAGGGCGATATTAATGGAATGATGATGTTTATTTTAGAGACAGATGTAGCAAGAAATTTGATAAACATGATGGGACTAAATGGAAATACAACAGATTTTGATGAGATGGAATTATCAGCTATTCAAGAGGTTGGCAATATTATTGCAGGTGCATATTTATGTTCTCTGTCAGATTTAACCAATCTTACAATAGATGTATCTGTTCCGTTACTCCAAATTGATATGATTGGTGCACTGTTAAGTGTTCCTGCGATAGAGTTTGGAAAAATAGGTGATAAGGTATTACTAATTGAAACTAAGTTTGATGATAAGGATAAGAATACTAATGCAATTAAGGGATATTACATTTTGATACCTGATATAGACTCTTATAGTAAAATTTTAGATTCATTGGGAATGTAATAACAGGTGGTATAAATGTGTGAAATGATTAAAGTTGGTATGGCAGATATGAAGACGTGCCATGAACCTGATTTACTCACAACGCTTGGACTGGGTTCTTGCGTTGGAGTTGTATTATACGATTCATCAACAAAGATAAGCGGTATGGTTCATGTTATGCTTCCGGATAGTACAAAAATAAAGAATAATCAAAATAGAGCAAAGTTTGCTGATACAGGAATAGAAGACCTTCTGGATGATATGCTCAAAATGGGTGCATCAAAGAACCGGATAACTGCAAAGATAGCAGGTGGAGCACAAATGTTTTCATTTGGTGCAAACGTAAGTGAATTAATGCAGGTAGGAGATAGAAATGTAGAAGCAACCAAGGTCAAATTAAAAGAATTAAATATAAATATTATTGCAGAGGATACAGGTTTGAATTACGGACGCACAATTGTATTTGATTCAGCAACAGGTAAACTCAAAATCAAGGCTGTTGGTCAAATGGAGAAGTTTATATAGTTGTCAAGGTAATATTTGTTAAAGAGTGATAGCAAATGGTTGTATGAAAAATCAGCTCATTGGATATTTTTTTCACATTAATACCACTCAGAAATGAGGACCAATTATGGATAATAGAACAAGATATATACCATCTATAGTAATGCTAATGGCAGGCTTTGTAGCTTGTATAATAACAATAGTACATGACTATTCAACTAAAGACATATTACTTATCTCGACAGGAGTAATGGTCGTTTTTTTGGTAGTAGGCTTCATTATTAAACTTCTGGTAGAAAGATTCATTTTTACTAATACTATTGATGAAATTGAGGATAATAATGAAGAAAATAACGAAGAAATTTCTGATGAGATATCAGAAGCGAGTAATGAAAAAGAAAAGAATACTAAATAATAGCAGACTGGCGGTGTAATAGTTTATGACTGATGAACAGAAAACTAAGCTTTGGAATGAATATAGCAAAAATAGAAGTCATGAAGTTCGAGAAAAAATAATAATTGAATATGCACCACTTGTTAAGCTGGTGGCTGGAAGACTCAGCATGTATTTAGGATATAATGTTGAATATGACGATTTGGTCAGCTATGGGATATTCGGATTAATTGATGCAATCGATAAGTTTGATTGTGATAAAGGAATTAAGTTTGAGACCTATGCAAGTCTTAGAATTAGAGGATCGATTTTAGATCAGATAAGAAAGATGGATTGGATTCCAAGATCATTGAGACAGAAGCAGAAAAAAATGGATGCTGCTGCAGGTAAATTGGAAACGACACTTGGAAGAACAGCTACAGATGAAGAAATAGCAAAAGAACTTGAAATAACGACAGATGAACTAACTACATGGCAGGGACAGACAAAAATAACAAATGTTGTTTCATTAGATGAATTTATAGAAGCTGGTGGAGAAAAAGCTATAGAACCGGGAAAAGGTTCGCATTTTGATAAACCGGAGGATGTAATAGAAAAGAATGAATTGCGCGATATTTTAGCAAAATCGCTTAGTTCTTTAACGGATAAAGAAAAGAAAGTAATATTACTATATTACTATGAAGAGTTAACATTGAAAGAAATAAGTAAGGTATTGGAAGTATCTGAATCAAGAGTATCACAGCTTCATACAAAAGCACTTCAAAAGATGAAAATTTATCTTGGAGATAAGGCAGGAATTTTATCAATTTAAAAGTATACAGAAACGAGGGCACGCATATGTCTAATGCATATTTTAGAGTAATTATGGATAACAAGGGGATAGAAGTTGAGTTCACACCTGCAAAAGATGGTGGAGAACAATTAAAAATAGATGAAGTTATGAAATATCTTGAAAAAGAGAAAATAACAGATTATGATCTTGTGGAACTAAATAAAGCTCTGATGGCATCGAATGATAGTGTCACAAGAGTTCCGATATTTTCAGAAAAGAAATTTGCTATTAATGAAACGATGATTTTAAGAACGGCGAAGGAAGATATGTTTGCTGTGGTAAGATTTTACCCTCCTTCTACCGGTGGCGGTACAAGAATGACAAAGGATGAGCTTATTAAGGATTTGGAATACCATGGAATAAAGTATGGTATAGATGAGAAGATGATAGATGCCTTTATTGCTAATCCGCAGTATTGTACAAATTATATTATAGCAAGGGGTAAACCTGTAGTTCAGGGAAAAGATGCATCAATTGAATATCATTTTAATACAGACAGAAAAGCAAAGCCAAGACGAAGCGAAGATGGTTCAGTTAATTTTCACCTTTTGGATAACATCAGTCATATTAAAAAGGGAGATATTCTTGCAACGCTCACACCAGAGGATACGGGAATTGATGGCATGACAGTAAAAGGGGTTACTATTAAGCCAAGAACTGTTAATAAATTAAAGCTGTCACATGGAATGAATATTACTATATCAGAAGATGGACTTACAATGATTTCAGATGTCAACGGACATGCTGTACTGGAAGGTGATAAGGTATTTGTATCAAATGTATATGACGTACCCGCTGATGTTGATAATGCAACAGGTGACATATTATATGAAGGAAATGTATTTGTAAGAGGAAATGTAAGAACCGGATTTAAGATTGAAGCAACAGGTGATGTGGAAATTTTAGGGGCAGTTGAAGGAGCTACAATAAAAGCAGGTGGACAGATTGTCCTGCATCATGGAATGCAGGGTATGGGAAGAGGTATACTTGAAGCAGGTGATAATATCATTGCTAAGTTTATAGAAAGTTCAACTGTAAAAGCCGGTGGATTTATTGAATCAGATACAATTATTCAGAGCAAAATCTCTGCAAAAGGAGATATAGTTGTCAATGGCAGTAAAGGATTTATTATTGGCGGTACCGTAAGTTCGGCAACTTTAGTTTCAGCAAAGACCATTGGATCAACAATGGGAATAGCTACAATAATTGAAGTGGGAACAGATCCGGCTCTCAAGGAGAGACTTGGGGAGAAAACAGAAGAATTAAAGAAGCTTAATACAGAGCTTAAACAGACAGGTGCAATAGTAGAGATGTTTAGAAAGAAAAAAGAACTGGGCACCTTAGACAAATCAAAGCTTCCTTTATACATAAAGTCGGTAGAAAATTTCGAAAATATTAATACAGCAATTACAGATATAAATAAGGAGCTTGAACAGCTTGTACAGCAGATTGGTGAATATGAGCATGCATGTATCAAGGTCAATCAGGATATTTTTCCAGGAGTTAGAGTAATTGTATCGGATGAACATATGGTTATAAATCAATCGCTAAGCCATTGCAAGTTTGTTAAAGAGAGAGGATTAATCAAAGTTCTTCCTCTATAAAACTTTCAAGTCGCAATGTGAATTATAAGTTTTGTGACCTAATATTTTACACAACTATTTGTGGAGGAGCAACACAAATAGCATTTATGACAGAAGTGAAATCGCAGGTGCGAGTATCCCTTCCCCCATCGTAAAGCTGCTCCGGAATGGAGATTATTGTGATAGTAAGACCAGTTGAAATGCAGGGCATGGTTCAAAGGTCTCAGGATATGAGCCAAATTAAGCAAAATGAAGACATAAAAGGTTTTGTTGATCAGTCCAACATTCTTGGGGCTGAACAGAAAAAAAGTGAAATTAAGCACGAAACTGTTGTTAAGCATGAAAATGCAGATAAAAAACAGGATAAATATGATGCAAAAGAAAAAGGAAGTAATGAGTACAATCAAAATAATGGACATCATAATAAGCAGAATAATGATGAAGGAAAAGTTATATTGAAAAGTATTGCAAACTTTGATGTGAAAATCTAAAACTGAGGCTTGAGAATGGAGAAAATGAAATGACAGGATTAGAGATATTTTTAGTAATAGCAGGAGTTATTCTTGTGATTATTAGTTTTATTGTCACTGAACATATGGATAAGGCAAATAACAACAATGACGACGGACAGATAGACATAGCAGCTGTTTCAGAAGAAGTTGTTAAGCAGCAAATAGATGTTGCTGCGCAAAATGCAGTTGACGAGACGGTTGAAAAAGCTGAGGTAATGCTTGACAAGATATCCAATGAAAAGATTATGGCTGTTAATGATTATTCGGATTCAGTTCTAAAGGAAATAAATAAAAATCATGATGAAGTAATGTTTTTGTACAGTATGCTTAATGATAAAGAAAAAGAGATAAAAAATACTGTCAGAGACATTGAAAATGTTAAAAAAACAGTCAACATGATAAAAGAAGATACACAGATAGAAGAACAGAATATAGAGAATATAGAAGAAAATATTGAGAAGGAAACAACAGCTGAACAGGAGGATAATGATAAATCTAATAACAATCAGAATATTATTAAGCTTTACAACCAGGGAATATCAAATATAGAGATTGCAAAAACACTTGGAATAGGAATAGGCGAGGTAAGACTCGTGATTGATTTGGCAAAATTTAGAAAAGACTCATCATTGAACAGCAACGGAGGAAGCAATGAACAGTAAAATAAAATATTATCTAAGAGGATTAGGAACGGGAATTGTCGTTACCACATTGGTGTTGACAATTTCCTTTAGTTTGAATAAAGGAAATACATCAGGTAAAACTGATAATGAATTAAGCACTACAGCCGAGCCTACAACAAAAAAAACTGAGGCAACAACGAAAATAGAGGAAGCTACAACTAAGAAAGAGGAGCCCACAACGAAAAAAGAGGAGCCCACAACGAAAAAAGAGGAGCCCACAACAAAAGAAAATTCAGGAGATAATGTAGAAAAGATTAAGTTTTCTGTAGAAAGTGGTATGACTTCAAATGCAGTTGCTGATTTACTTCAGTCTCTCGGAATTATAGAGGATGCAAATGATTTTAACATGTATTTATATAATAATGGATTTGAAAGCAGAATAAGAGTAGGAACATTCGAAGTAGAGGCGGGTGCTGATTATTCAGTTATTGCATCAATTATAACATCAAGATACAGCTCTGAAAGGTAAATATTTTTCGCACTAATTATTGCAGGAAACTAAGGTCT
>CAZBKO010000041.1:6094-17655 GCA_964492545.1 uncultured Lachnospiraceae bacterium | reverse complement strand
TCTTATGTTCAGAGTAAGCTCTTTTTATTTATTTATTTGACTGTGAATAGTAACCAAAATTTAGCATTTTTTCATATTTTTTAAGTTTATATTATAATGCAGATTACGCCTCCGGTACTTTCATTGGTAATTTTTTGAATTGTATTTTGCATTTTATCTCTTGTCTCATCTGACAAATTTGCTATTTTATTTCTAATTCCGTCATCTACAATTTGCTCGATGGATTTTTCAAAAATATTTGTATCCCAAATGCCATCCTCACTCTGCTCACTATTTTCCTTAATAAATTTAATTAAATCATTTGCCTGAGCTTCATTTCTAACTATCGGAGATATTTCTGTTACAATGTTTGCATTTATCATATGAATTGAAGGTGCTTCTGCTTTTATTTTTACGCCATACTTATTGCCTGTTTTTATTACCTCCGGTTCCATAAGCGTGATTTCATTTCTATTAGGTGTAACAATTCCATATCCACTTTGCTTTACTTGATTTATGGCATCACTTACCTTGGGGTACTGTCCTTTAAGTGTCGCAAATTCTTTGATTATACTAATAAGTGTATATTCATCCGTAATATCCATATCAGTAAGATCACTTAGAATTTCATAGTAATACTTATCATCAACATTTACAAATATGCTGCATTCTCCGTTTGATAAATCAACATTGCTGCATTTAAAGCTATTTATGTATTCATTGTCACAGCTATAATCCGAATTTTTTGTATCCCTTATGGAATCCATCTTTTCTGTAAGCTGCAATATACTTTCAACAATAGATGATTTGAACCAATGATTTGTGGAAAGCATCTCAATCCAGGTTGGTATATAGAAATTGATATTTGTTAATGGAAATTCATATAATATATTTTCAAGAATTCCATAAATATCCTCTGTTTTCAACTGTTCACAATTCACAGGCATTACTGTTACTCCGTATTTTTCAGATAACTTATCTGCAAGATTTTTTGTCTCCGTCAAAAGTGGTGTTGAAGAATTTAGAAGCACAATAAATGGTTTGTTAAGCTTTTTAAGCTGACTAATTGTCTCTTCTTCAGGTATTTCATAGTTTTTTCTGCTTAACTCTCCAAACGAGCCATCGGTAGTTATTACCATTCCAATTGTTGAGTGTTCATTTATTACCTTTTCTGTACCAAGTTTTGCGGCCTTGGTAAAAGGTATTTCATAATCATACCATGGAGTTTTTACCAGTCTCTCTGCATCATTCTCCATATGTCCGGTCGCACCCTCAACCATGTACCCTACACAGTCAATCAATCTAACCTTTGCATTCATTTCGCTGCCCAGCGAAATATTAACTGCTTCATTTGGGATAAACTTTGGCTCAGTGGTCATAATTGTTTTTCCAGAAGCACTCTGAGGAAGCTCATCTCTCGTACGTGTTTTTTCATTCTCATCATCAATCTGCGGAATAACCATCAAATCCATAAATCTCTTAATAAACGTTGATTTTCCGGTTCTCACAGGACCTACTACTCCTATGTATATCTCACCATTTGTTCTGGCTTCTATATCTTTGTACAAGTTAAAAGTGTCCATAAAAATTCCCCCTGAAATATACTTCTAAATTATATTCCAGAGGGATTAATATTATGTATTCTAAATTGCCTGCGTTAAGTTCGATGTCTGTGGTCGGTCAATTCTATTTAGCTGATATAATTCATTGAGTGTCATACTAATAAATCCATCATTCCAGTATATTGCATTACCATCAGTAGTAACACCATTGAACACATCATCATTCTTCAAGTCAAGAAATCTGCAAGTTTCGATCTTCTCTGTCATGTTAATGTACATTACCATTCCAGTATCAAGTTCTACTAGTAATCTGTGTGCTGGTTTCGGCTCAACATAACTTATTCTTGCCATCTTGTAATACCTCCTTTACCTAGATTATTATATAGTTTTTACCCATTACGGAGTAATTATACCCCAATTATCAAATTTTAAAACCCCCCTTAATGGGGGGTTTTGTTCATCAAAAGAATTTGGATAATTCATTTCTCGAATTTATAGACAGCTTGTTAAATATTATTTTCATATTACTCTTCACAGTGCTCTCCGCTATAAAGAGCTGATCCGCTATCTCTTTATTGGATAAACGGTTTGCCGCTAATTTAGCAACTGTAAATTCTCTGGCGGTCAATCCAAAATTAAGACTGTTTTTCAATGCCATCTTTGATACTTTATTTAGATTATACTGCATTTTTTCAGATTCTTTTATCTTATTAATAAAATACTGATACTCATTTTCAATATCTGCTAATATGCTGCTTATGTACTTATAATTCTCTACAAATGGGACAAAAATCCCGTCTGGTATTGCTAGCTTTAATGCTTCATCCATAAACTTCTTAGCCTTTAATATATTGTTCATTTGAAAATTCGCTATGCTTATATAAATATATGTATATATTTTATACATTACATTATTGTATATATTTGCAACTCCTAAAAATTGTCCGCTTATTCCAAGAAGCTTACTATATTTTTGATTTATTATCAGATACTTGCCATAGATAATATTTGCAAATCCAAGATTCAAGATAGAGCATTTTTCTTCAATCGTCAAATCCGATTCAAGCCATCCCGGTATCATATCTTCATTTTCTATTAACGAATATAAAAAGCCCTGTGATATATCAACAACTATAGTTGTAAGGGAATCATTTACATTCTTAATCTTTTCACTCATAGCTGACATTATATCAGTCATTGTATCGTATTCGCCTCTAAATATGGCAATTCGGGCCAGCAAAAACATTGCTGAGAGATATATGCCTGTTTGCTTTCTTGTTTCAGACATATAAATAGCTTTTTGACAAAGCACTTCAGAACTTTCTAATTCTCCCCTAAGGAAAAGAATTTCTGCTTTCATAACAGCCTCGCCACCTTTACCATGACCGTCCGTAACCTTATAGTAAAATGGCATATAGCTTTCTAACATATTTAATTCATCAATTGCCATACCGCTATCGCGATGATAGCTGTAAAAGACTGAAGGTGAACCCATTGTCCACGAGTTATACTCACCGATAATAGTTGACGGACACTTTAAATATTCATATGATTTTATAAGTAAATCCTTCATTTTCCTAATATCATTATATTCACACATGGACTGACAAAAATATATTTCACCATATAAAATATTCTTTTGTCTTTCGTTTAATATGGTGCTCTTCTTAATTATTTCCATCACAACATTGCTTTCAACCTGAAGATAATCTCTATCATGGTAGACAAATAATACGAACAAATAAACAACCGCTGAACGTGGATTTTTTTCTTTTACTTCAAATGGAGTTCTAAGAAGGATATTCATAAACATTTCTTTATTCTCAGCTGTAGCATTGGAAATTAACACATCTGCATCATGCTTAAGACTAAATATTGCCTCATAATCCCTGTATTCATAGTAATACTTTATTGCCTGGAGATATTCAAGATTATCCGCATACCACTTTCCTGCTCTTTGGTAAATTTTGTTCTTAAATACTGTTTCCAGCTTAACAAACTCACGTGAAAGAAAATATTTAAGTAATGAATGTATGTAATACTTTCTTTCTCTGTCATCATAGCTAATCAGAGATGTTGACTCAAGAATATTCTTGATTTTTTCATCCGATAAACTTCCATTTGCAATATTTACGGCCTGTCTAAAGGAAAAGCTTTCAAAAATACCCATACTTGTCAAAAAATCTTGAGATGCTATATTTAATTTATCCCATATGGCTGTTGCAACTAATTTATCAATACTTGCGTTAATATCAAAATGACCTTTGCTGATATAATGAACAAGCTGAAGATAAACGGCACTTATCCATCCCTCAGTATATTTGTAGAGAAAATCTGCTTCATCCTGCTCAAGCTTAACTCCACAATTTCTGCAGTACATGATTATTTCATCCTTTGTAAATGCAAAGTAAGACTGATCTATGTAATTCACCTTATTCTTTAGTACTATATCAAAAAGCATATTTGTTCTGACAACCTGTGTTAGCAGTACAAATCTGAAATTATTGTCATCATTTGAAGTTACATCGAGTAAGATTCTCGCAAGCTTTTCATCACTTACAAGATGATAATTATCGAAAATAAAGATAGTATTTTCATGAACCTTTAGATTTATTAGAATATTAGCAATTTTTACACATGCATCCTCATCCACCGGATAGCCTAAAGCACTTAGCTTACTGTATCCATCCTCATCAATGCTTTTGATTCTTGCATAAAAGTCGCTGAAAAACTTAGTTTTATCATCATTATCAATATTAAACCACACAACAGGGTCAGTACATTCCTCTATTAAATGTCTGACTGCTGTTGTTTTCCCAAAGCCAGTTGGTGCCTCCACAACTGTCAGTGAATTCGTATATATACTTGACAACTTATCCATCAATCTGTCTGAGAAAAACATATTGTTTGGATTATACCTTCTTATTACTGCCATAGTCTCCTCCAACCTTATTAATTTTCTTGTACACCTCAGAATATCTCGTATTTACAATGTATGATTTTCCATCAAAACTATCTCCATTCCTGGTTGATATTTTCGCTGGCTTTATCTCTCAACATTAAATCCTTAACTGCATCCTTTGCAGGTAGATTATCAAATAATACCTCATTGACCTTTTCAATAATTGGCAGAGATACATTATATTTTTCTCCAAGCTCAAGTGCTGCCTTCGCTGAATACACACCCTCAACTACCATATTGACTTCCTTCATAGCTTCATCAAGTGTAGCACCCTTACCTATGAGAATACCTGCTCTTCTATTTCGGCTGTGCATGCTTGCACATGTAACTATCAAATCACCAATACCTGTCAGACCACTAAAGGTTGCAACATTTCCTCCCATGGCAATACCAAGACGTCCAATTTCATGAATACCTCTGGTAATCAGAGCAGCTTTTGTATTATCACCATATCCCAAACCATCTGCTATACCTGCTGCAAGAGCTATAACATTCTTAAGTGAACCACCAAGTTCAACCCCTAAAACGTCGGGATTTGTATATACTCTGAAGCAGTCACTCATAAATATATTCTGTACATATTCTGCTGTCTCTCTTGTCTTTGCTGCAACAACGCATGTCGTAGGTATCCCTCTTCCCACTTCCTCTGCGTGACTTGGACCTGATAATACAACTGCATTGACACCTGGAATTTCATCTTCCATTATTTCTGTCATGGTAAATAATGTTCCTTCTTCAATTCCTTTAGCCACATCTACTATGATTTGTCCATCCTTAACAAGTCCCTTTAATTTCGCTGAAGTACTTCTTACATAAGAAGATGCAACTGCCATAACAAGAATGTCCTTGTCTTTTACAGCATAGTCTAAATCCGATGTAACTTCTATATTTTCAGGTATTTTTATCCCTGGAAGACTTCTTGTGTTCTCTCTGGTATCTGTAAGCATATGTATTTCTGATTCAACCGCCGACCACAAAGTTACATTATGTCCATTATTATTGAGCAATATAGAAATTGCCAGACCCCAGCCTCCACAGCCAAGTATTGTTACATTAGCCATTATTAACCCTCTTTTCTCCGATTTTTCTTTCATTTCCATTTATTAATCTTACAATATTACCTCTATGCTTGAAAAATGCAAGTGCTGCCATTAAAAATGCCAAAACATATGCCTCAATTCTTTCAGATGGGGCTATTTCAATTATATTTGTTAAATCAAAAATAATAACTTCTACCACAAAACCCGCCATCATACATAATGACCCTAATGATACATATTTTGAAAATAATGTTACCAATGTGAATGTAAGAAATGCACATAGTATTAATTTCCAATCCATCAATCCAACTATTGCACCTGATGCTGCAGCAATGCCCTTTCCACCTTTGAATCCCATATAGAATGGGAAACTATGGCCAAGCATAACACCAAAGCCCGTATATAAAAGCAAGACAAATAAAATATCTTCACATGACTTTGAAAACAACAAATAAACTACTACAGCCGCAAATACTGACTTTAGAGAATCTCCAAGGTAAGTAATTATTCCAGCCTTTTTTCCAAGCACACGCATAGCATTTGTAGTTCCAGCGTTACCACTTCCATAATCACGAATATCAATATGATTTAATCTTCCATAAATATAACCAGTCTGAAATAATCCAAAAATATACCCGATTATCAGACAAATAACTCTCTGCAATATCATGATAATCCTCCGTTCAAAATTATTCTTTATCTTTACGTTCTCTTATAATGAATTTAAGAGGTGTTCCTCTAAATCCAAAGGCTTCTCTTACCTTATTTTCAATATATCTGGTATAAGAAAAATGCATTAATTCTTTGTCATTTACGAAAATAACAAACGTAGGCGGCTTAATTGCAACCTGAGTAATATAGTACAGTTTAAGTCTCTTTCCTTTATCAGAAGGTGGCTGCTGCATCATTGTTGCCTCTGCCATAATTTCATTGAGAACTCCAGTCTGAATTCTCATAGTCTGATTCTCGATTATGCAGTCTATCATATCAAACAGCTTGTTAAGTCTCTGTCCTGTGAGTGCTGAAATAAACATAATTTCCGCATATGGCATATATGATAACACTTCTCTTATTTTGTTAGTATGTTCATAGATAGTCTTGTCATTTTTCTCAATTGCATCCCATTTGTTGACTGCAATTATTACACCCTTGCCTCTTTCATGGGCAATTCCGGCTATCTTGGCATCCTGCTCAGTAACGCCTTCCTCTGCATCAATGACAATTACAACAACATCAGCACGTTCAACTGCTGTAACAGTTCTTATAATGCTATACCTTTCCAGCTCTTCCTTAATACGTGACTTTCTTCTAAGGCCTGCTGTATCAATAAAAATATATTCTTTTCCATTTCTAACTATCTCTGTATCTACAGCATCTCTTGTAGTTCCGGCTATGTTAGAAACAATTACTCTGTTCTCTCCAAGAAGCTTATTAATTATTGAAGATTTACCTACATTAGGTTTACCAACTATGGCTACTCTAGGTCTGTCATCCTCTTCTTCATCCTCGTCAGCAGATGGAAAGCTTCCGGCAACCTCTTCAAGCATATCTCCAATTCCAAGTCTTGAAGCTGCACTGATTGGATGTGGATCACCTATACCAAGGTTATAAAACTCGTACACATCCGGCATCATCTTATCAAAATTATCTACTTTATTTACAACAAGGACAACAGGTTTCTTGCTTCTTCTAAGCATATCTGCAACCTTTGCGTCAGAATCAACTAATCCCTGCTTAACATCTGTAATAAAAATAATTACATCAGCTGTGTTAATCGCTATCTCTGCCTGCTCTCTCATCTGTGATAAAATAATATCATTGCTGTCAGGCTCTATACCTCCGGTGTCAATAAGTGTAAATACTGTATTCAGCCATGTAACATCAGCATAAATTCTGTCTCTTGTTACACCCGGGGTGTCTTTTACTATAGAAATATTGTCTCCTGCAAGAGCATTAAATAATGTTGACTTTCCAACATTAGGTCTGCCTACTATGGCAACTATCGGTTTACTCATTTATGTTTCTCCATTCTATTATGACTCGTATGCTTTAACGTATACGAAATTACCATTGTCACGATTACTTAGATAATCGCTGTTAATAACAGCATCTAAAAAATCTTTTCCGCTTGATTCTACAATATTTATAGAAACTTGTAAAGTCTTTTCAAGTTCCTGGCGTGTTACATCATCTAAGAATACTTCTTCGCCACTTCTTAACATATTTATGGGAAGCAGTAAAGTTTCACCCAAATCCACACCTGTTAACTGTGCCTTTAAATCAGTTCCGGTGATTAATCCTGAAACTGTTATACTCTCGCCAAAAAAGTTATTAATTATCTTATATACATTTACCTTAACATTTGGAAAATGTTCGCTTATATTGTCCGCCATCTTTCTAATTAATGGATAAGCTAAAGCACCTGTAGCCATGGAAACTGTTCTATTTATTTCTTTTATGGTGTTATATTTATCTGATTCAATCATACTGCTAAGTGCTTCATCAAACTCATCAGACAACAGTCTCATCATACCAACACCATTCTCTAGCTGAATATATCCATCATATCTGTCTTCCTCAGGAAATTCTCTTCCTGCAAGAATATACCATTCATCGCTTGCCTGAATAAAATGAAGACCATATTCATCATAGCATTTTTGCTGATATGATTCAATCAGGTCAATTACTTCACAGGCATCTTCTCTGTTAAAAAGCTCCAATGGATAAAGCCCCTCTCTATACTTGGTAAGTCCTGCCGGCACAACTGATACGCTCCTCATAAATGGAAGATATTTTTGTAAATCTTCAATTGAACGCCTTAGCTCTGCCTTATCGTTAACTCCCTTGCAAAGGACAATCTGTCCATTTAATTCGATACCGGCTTCGTATAATTTGTTAATTTTCAAAAGAGCATCCCCTGCAAATCTATTGTTTAACATTTTACATCTAAGTTCAGGATTTGTTGTGTGAACTGATATGTTTATAGGTCCTAAATTATATCTGATAATTCTATCAATATCCTTGTCACTCATATTGGTAAGTGTAATATAATTTCCCTGTAAAAATGAGAGTCTTGAATCATCATCTTTAAAATAAAGAGTGTCTCTCATTCCTTTTGGCATCTGATCAATAAAACAAAACATACATTTATTTCTGCAGCTTTTATATTCACTCATCAATCCATTTTCAAACTTTACTCCAAGGTCTTCATCTATTTCCTTATCAACCTCTAAAAGCCACTCTTCACCATGCTCCTTGCGGATTAGTATCTCAACATATTCATCTTCCATAAGATACTGATAATCAAATATATCTTCTATTTCGTTGTCATTTATCATTAAAAGTGTGTCACCAGGAACAATCGAAAGCTCCTGCGCTATGGAATTTTCCAGCACTTCTGTTATTACATGTCCTTTTTTCACTGTGATCCTCCATCTAAATCTTTAAGCATTATAAATGCTGCTAAATTGCCTCTTTTGCCATTTGATGCTCTATGAGAAAATAACCAATCGCTATTGCAGCAGGTACATGGACTGGCGTTATCAATATTTTCTTTTAGTATTCCTGCCTCCATAAGAATATACTCATTAGCTTTTTTGAGGTCTATAAGATATTTATCATTTTCTTTTGGAAAAACAATTTTTTCAAAATGGTTTGAGAACTCTTGTCTAAATGCATCTGCAACATCTGCGCTTACCTCATAGCAATTCTTACATATCCCCGGTCCTATACATACAATAATATCTTTAGGATTACATCCATAATTATGTGTCATCGCTTCAACAGTTACTTTTCCCATTCTTGACACAGTACCTCTCCAGCCTGAATGGGATGAAGCAATAACATTTTTTTGAGGATCAAAAAATATAAGGGGTATACAGTCTGCATAAAATGTCACAAGCGGTGTTTCCGGCACATTTGTCATAAGACCATCAATATCTTCATAATCCTTTTCTCTTGTAATTCCCTTTCCCCAATCCTCTTTTCCTACTATTCGAATATTTGTAGTGTGAGTCTGAGCTGATAAAGCAAGGTGCTCAAATGGCATATTTAGCTTCTTTGAAATTATCCGAAAATTGTTTAGTACATTATCAATGCTATCTCCTCTAGTTAATCCTAAGTTCATTGATGAATATATACCTTCGCTGACACCTCCTAACCTAGTGGAAAATCCGTGTTCTATGGAAGTATATTTATTTAATTTTTCAAATTTAATTATTTCGTCCTTCAAAAGAAACCTCCAAATGCATTTTTTATTAGCTGTATATCATTTCCAAGTATTGATACTACATCATATCTGTACTTGGAATACTGAGATAAATGATGCTCATAAATGTAGCTTTTGCTACTTTTGATAATTCTTTGCTGTTTTTTACCGTTCACTGCTTCATATGGCATCCCAAATGCACGCGAGGTACGATATTTAACTTCTACAAATGATAAATACCCATCTCTTTTATCCTTGGCAATTATATCAATTTCACCATATTTACAATTATAATTGCGTTCAATTATCTCATAGCCATTTGCCACAAGATATTCACTGGCAGCCATTTCATATTCAGTACCTGTTTTTCTATTATTTCCCATACATTCCCTATTCAAATATGCGTTTATCCAATCTATATTAATTTATTCTTTATCTTGTCCATTTTATCTACAAATACAAGGATTTCAGCAACTACGCCATACAATTCCTGGGGAATTGCATCTCCAATCTCAAGCTTTGAAAGTGTTTTGGCAAGCTTACTGTCCTCATATAACGGAACCTCTGCCTCATTTGCTGTGTCAATAATTCTCTGGGCCGTGGCCCCCTTGCCTGTGGCAATTACAGTTGGAGCTTCATCACCTTTATTATACTGAAGTACAACAGCTGTCTTAACTTTATTGTTATTATGTTCCATGCTGCACCTCCTATGCTCGTATGTCAAACAAATATCTTTTAATTGATATTGCTGACTCATCATGTTCAAAAATATTAGTCACCGGTGATTCTTCTTCTTTTTTTATGACCTCACTTTTGCATTCTGCAAAATATCCTTTTGATTCTAACTTCTTTACAAGCTCATCTAAGTGCTTATCAATAAGTCTCGCTGAGGCACTGTCTTCCAGGCTAAATCTTACAGTCACATGATTTTGTGTCAAGGAAACATTAACATCAGTAGCACCAAGGCTTTCCATATCAAGGTGTAAAAAGGCTGTCAATGTATCATTATCATTGACTTTTCCACGATTCTTGTTGTACACATAAAGCTCAGCATTCGCCTCACTATTTGAAAATTTAACAGGAATCTGTACAAAGGACGACAAATTATTTAAATCACTCATAAAATTTAGATTCTGTGATAAATTCCGATTTCCTGATGATAAATTATCTGAACCTTTTGGATTTGCATCGAGTGCCTTTTCAAGATGTTCACTTAAATCAATCAGTTTTGAATACAGCTTGTCTATTTTCTCCTTGGGATTCACATTTTCATCAGTAAATATTTCGGGGTTTATCATGAATTTCTTTGTTATTCGTTCCTTAATATTATCTGCCACTGCCGGCGAATTAAACACTTCTGTAAGCTCGGCCTTACTGCTTATATTTTCATTGATATAAGTAGTCACATTTCTAATATCCTCAGGGGTTTTAGCGTCAATAATCATTTGCTTTGCTGTTTCAACAAAGGATTTTTCGGTATCTTTTGCTGTTTCTGTATCAGGTATTTCTATATTAGTATTAGTATTGGTACTAATATTTTCATGTTCAGAAACAATATTAGCGTCATTAGAATTAGCATTATGTTCAGCTTCATTTATAACAACACCATCATCTCCAATTACCTGATTAAATATTGGTCTGTTCTGTGTCTCAGCTTCATCTACAATTACATTCATAATATTCTGAAACAGCTCTGTATTGCCTGCAACTGATGTCTCTTGACTTGATATATTTTCTGAGAGCATCGTGGTTATTGAGTCCGAAATGTTATTGAGTCCGTCCGTCAGCTTGTATTCCAAATTCTTATAATT
>CAZBKO010000041.1:0-6084 GCA_964492545.1 uncultured Lachnospiraceae bacterium | reverse complement strand
CCAATGATGATACTGATGCATTTGGATAATCCCTTGTCTGCTTCAATAAATTGATAATTGTATCTTTATCAACTCTCTGATTGAAATTCATTAGTTCCTTTACCAGTACAATATTCTTATCACTTTCAGGCAGCCCTGCCTGAAGCAGTGCCTTGCTAATTATTTCATTGGAACCATCACCATAGGATGTTGGTGAAATAACTAACCTGTCAGGTGTATGCTCTTTGACCTGAAATATTACTTTCTCTCCAATATTGAGTGTCATCTTTCCAGATAATGTTGCATTTACCAGTTCATTATCTGCAAGCATAATCTGAACAAGGCCATTATTTCTAACATCTGTTATCATACCCTTGAAAAACTGTCCCTGCAGTAAATCACTAAGACTTACTAACGGTGAGGTGTTTGCATTGATAACGTGTTTATCCGTAACGACCTGATTATTTCCATTATATTGATTTTCCTTGTAGATATTATCTGCATATATCTGCACTAAACATCACTCCTGTTTATGTACTAAACGAAATTCTTAATAAATGAATCTCTATGTATTGGACATTTACCATACTTCTTCAAGGCCTCTATATGAGCCTGGCTTCCGTATCCTTTGTTGCCTGCAAAGCCATATTCAGGATACAGTTCATCATATGCTTCCATCATTCTATCCCTTGTTACTTTTGCAACTATACTGGCAGCACCAATACTGATACTTTTAGCATCACCTTTAATTATTGGAACCTGTTTGATTGTTACATTTGGAATCTTAACTGCATCATTAAGTAATATATCGGGTTTTACATTTAATTTATTAATAGCCTGTCTCATTGCCTCATATGTGGCTTGTAATATGTTTATCTCATCAATTACTTCCGGGCTTACGGCAGCAGTCGCATAGGAAACTGCCTCTTTTGTTATTATATCAAATAATTCATCACGTTTCTTCTCTGATAATTGTTTTGAATCATTTATATATAAAATATTACAGTCCTTGGGCAGTATTACAACTCCTGCGACAACAGGTCCTGCAAGGGGTCCTCTGCCGACTTCATCGATACCTGCTATATATTCATATTCTGAATACTTTCTCTCAAATTCACCTAACTTATAAATTCTATTAAGCTCATCGTTGTACTTATCATACTTATTACGATACCTTTTAATTAAATCAATGACACCCTGCCTATGGTCATCCTCATATTCGGCAATTATGTCCATGATATCCTTTATATCACAGTTATCAAAATTCTTCTTAATCTGTGAAATACTTTCAGCCATATAAACTCCTATTCTGGAAACTCCATGGATATTCGACCAATTTTTCCATTTCTAAATTCTTCTAATAAAATCATTGCAGCCTTATCATAATCTAATTCGTTTCCTCTAAGTAGACATCCTCTTACTCTTGCAACATTTTCAAGGTTTTTAAGTGCATCATCACTTTCGTCAAAACCATATCTTTCACCAATTATTCCTGTATATCTATCATGTAAAAATTTGAGTAATTCAAGTGCAAGTTCAGATGTGTTAAGAATATCATCTTTAATTGAACCAATTAATGCGAGCTTAAGTCCTACTGACTGATCTTCGAATTTAGGCCATAAAATTCCCGGTGTATCAAGTAATTCGAGAGTCTTATTAAGTCTAATCCACTGCTTACCTTTAGTGACGCCTGGTTTGTTTCCTGTCTTAGCACATGCTTTTCCTGCGTATGAATTGATAAATGTTGATTTTCCTACATTAGGTATTCCAACAACCATTGCTCTTACAGGACGATTAATTATTCCTTTTCTCTTATCTCTCTCAATTTTTTCTTTGCAGGCATTGGCAATAACACCATTTATCTGCTTAATTCCTGCTCCGGAACGGGCATTAATCTTTACTACAAAATATCCCATATCTTCAAAATATTTTGTCCACTGATTATTATATCTTTCATCAGATAAATCTGATTTGTTAAGAAGTATTAGTCTGGCCTTATTTTTCCCTAAAGTATCTATATCAGGATTTCTGCTGCTAAGTGGTATTCGAGCATCAACCAATTCTATTACAAGATCTACAAGCTTAATATCTTCCTGCATCATTCTTTTTGCCTTGGTCATATGACCAGGATACCATTGTATATTCATCAATTCCTCCAAATATTATTTAATAAATTTTATGTCTTTAAATGGCGAAGCTACAAACCATGCTTTTCCAATTATATCTGACTTATTCAATAAGCCTATAGTTACAAATCTACTATCTTCACTATTATTTATATTATCGCCAATTACAAAGTACTCATCCGTGTCAAGTGTAATCTTATTCTTAGCATTACCTGCATTGACAACTGATTCGTCTGTCTTGGTGGTGTATTCATTATCATTTACATATATTTTTCCATTCTTAATTAGGACCGTGTCCCCTGGAATTGCAATAATTCGCTTAACATATGTATTGACTTCACCGGTATCTAAAACTGCATCAAACACTACCACATCTTCTCTGCCTGGGGCTTTGATTGAATATGCCAGTGTATTAACAAATACCTTCTCATCATTAGTCAAGGTTGGTGACATTGAGTTACCTACTATATCAACATTATTACAGAAAAAATTTAGTATAAAAAATGCTATACATACAATAATTATTATGTCACAAATATATTTAAGAATTTTATCTACAACAAGACTTTCATCCGGTGCAAAAGAAAATGATGTGTAACCCATTATATTCTTCTCCATTCCATATGTTTTGATATTTATAATGAAAAAAGGACAAAATACTAAAAGTACTTGTCCTTTGATTTCAAATTATCTTACTAATTCTTTAACCTTAGCTGCCTTACCAACTCTGTCTCTTAAGTAGTTAAGTTTAGCTCTTCTAACCTTACCAGATCTGATAACTTCAATCTTATCAACTGAAGGTGAATGTAATGGCCAAGTCTTCTCAACGCCGATACCGTTTGAATTCTTTCTTACAGTAAATGTTGCTCTTGAGCTTCCACCCTGTCTCTTAATTACAGCTCCTTCGAAAACCTGAATTCTTTCACGGTTTCCTTCCTTAATCTTAGCGTATACTTTAACTGTATCACCAACATTAAATTCTGTTACAGACTCTTTTAACTGAGCTGCTTCGATGTTCTTAATAATATCGTTCATTATGTGTGACCTCCTTAATATTTCTGATGTTCTTAATACTTCATGTAACAGAGGACCATCAATTCTCACAACGTATTTAACTTTAACATAGATAAAATAATTTTGCAAGCATTTTATAGCTATTTATTTTCATTTTTCAGTAAATCCGGTCTTCTCTCTCTTGTTCTAATTAAGGACTGCTCTTTTCTCCATTTTTCAATATTAGCATGATGACCACTTAACAATACTTCCGGAACTCTCTTATCCATAAACACTTCCGGTCTGGTGTACTGTGGGTATTCAAGCATGTTATCACTGAAGCTCTCATATTCTGCTGAATCCTTATTATTGAGCACACCATCAACAAGTCTTGATATTGAGTCAATCATAACCATTGCCGGCAGCTCACCACCAGTCAATACATAATCACCAATTGAAACATTATCTGTCACAATCATCTCAAGTATTCTCTCGTCAACACCTTCATAGTGTCCACATAGAAATATCAAATCTTCTTCCTGGGCAAATTCTCTTGCCATTGCCTGATTAAACACCTTACCCTGAGGCGTCATATACACAACTCTTGGTCTGTTCTTTGTCTTCATCTTCTCCACAATGGAATTGTAAGCTCTATAAATAGGTTCAGCCTGCATTACCATTCCAGCTCCACCGCCATATGGATAATCATCAACATGTCCATGCTTCTCCAATGTAAAGTCACGTATATTTACAGCATCTATTGTTATCTTTCCATTTTGAATTGCTCTGCCTGTAATACTAGTTCCAAGGCCGTCACATATCATTTCAGGAAATAATGTTAATACATGAAAATTCATAAAAATTCCTTTCGAACAAATTAATCTATAAGTCCCTTAAGCAAATGAATGTGCATTGTCCTTTGTTCTAAGTCTACATTCAAAATACAATCCTTTATGGCAGGAATAAGAACTTCCGAGTCATCTTCTCTTGTTACTACATATACATCATTAGCTCCAGTTTGAAGTACATCTGTAAGTACGCCCAAAACCTCGTCTGTATCTGTTATAACTTTTAAATCAATTAAATCGGCAATAAAATGTTCTCCTTCTTCCAGCTTCACTGCATTATCTCTAGTGACAAATAATCCATTTCCCTTATATTTCTCCACATCATTTATGTTATCTATACCCTTAAATTTAACTATAACAAACTGTTTGAAAAACTTTGTATTTTGTATTTTAAGTGGTATAAGTTCTTTTCCTGTATCAAGTATAACTTCCTTTAAATACGTATATCTCTCTGGATCGTCAGTTGTAGGAAACACCTTAACTTCTCCTTTGATTCCATGTGTTGATGTGATTGCACCAACCTGTAATAAATCTTCTCTGTTTATATTCATTCATTAAACCCTTCCTGTAATTAACAAAAGGACGTCCTAAAGACGTCCTTTATTGCAAAATTTATTGCACAATATCAACAATAACTTTCTTATCTTCCTTAGAAGCTGCTGCCTTAACAACCGAACGAATTGATTTTGCAATACGTCCCTGCTTGCCGATAACTTTTCCCATATCCTGAGGAGCAACCTTAAGTTCGATTACTATTGCCTTATCGTTGTCTTTTTCAGTTACGACAACTTCGTCCGGCAAATCAACTAAAGCTTTTGCAATTACTTCAACTAATTCTTTCATGGACATCACCTCATCCGGATATTATTTTTCAATACCGGCCTGCTTGAATAATTTTGCAACTGTTTCTGTAGGCTGTGCTCCTGTTGCTAACCATTTCTTTGCGAGTTCTTCGTTAACCTTGAACTGACTTGGTGCAACTGTTGGATCATAAGTACCGATTTCTTCGATGAACTTACCATCTCTTGGAGATCTTGAATCTGAAACAACTACTCTATAGAAAGGAGCCTTCTTCTGTCCCATTCTTCTTAATCTAATCTTTACTGCCATTTTAATTCACCTCCTGAATATTTTTGTTCTTAATATATGTTAAAAAGGAAGCTTAAATCTACCTTTTTTACCACCTTTGCCACCCATCATTCCTGACATCTGCTTCATCATCTTTTTGCCCTGTTCAAACTGCTTAACGAGTCTGTTGACTTCTGCAATATCAACACCTGCTCCCTTGGCAATTCTGTTCTTTCTTGAGGGATTCAAAATATTAGGATTACTTCTCTCCTCCAATGTCATTGAATAAATGATTGCTTCAACACGTCCCAGCTGTTTCTCATCCGGAAGTGTTGCACCCTTGAGCTGACTTCCCATTCCGGGAATCATTCCAAGTATATCCTCTAATCCACCCATATTCCTAATCTGCTGCATCTGCTCTAAATAATCATCAAATCCAAATTCAGCCTTCTTAAACTTTCGCTCAAGCTCCCTAGCTTTCTCTTCATCGACAGCCTGCTCAGCCTTCTCTATGAGTGTTAATATGTCTCCCATTCCTAAAATTCTGGAAGCCATTCGGTCCGGATAAAATTGCTCTAAATCTGAGAGCTTCTCACCCATACCAATATATAAAATAGGTTTTCCCGTCACTGCCTTAATTGAAAGTGCGGCACCACCTCTGGTATCACCATCAAGCTTAGTAAGAATCACACCATCAATTCCTACCTTCTCATTGAATGTACTTGCAACATTGACTGCTTCCTGACCTGTCATTGCATCTACAATGAGTAACGTCTGATGTACATCAACTGCTTTCTTAATGTCTATTAATTCATTCATCATATCTTCATCAATCTGAAGACGACCTGCTGTATCAAGAATTACAACATTAAAATCATTCTTAGCTGCATGTTCAATTGCAGCCTTGGCTATATTCTCAGGCTTATGTCCATCTCCCATTGAGAAAACCGAAACACCCTGTTTATCACCATTGACCTGTAACTGCTGTATTGCAGCCGGTCTATATATATCACAAGCAACTAATAATGGCTTTCTGCCCTTCTTAAGCAGCTTACCTGCTATCTTAGCTG
>CAZBKO010000040.1:0-17918 GCA_964492545.1 uncultured Lachnospiraceae bacterium | reverse complement strand
AGCACACGGTTCATACCCGTGGTGTCATGGGTTCAAATCCCTTTTCCGCTATTTAACCTGTAGCTATTATGCTACAGGTTTTTTAGTTGATAGGAAAAATTATGTCCTATCAATTAAACACTCCGCGGGATTGCACAAATTCGCTAGGTAAATGAATTAATAAAATAATAAGAGTAAATACTCGGAATGGAGAACAATATGAGAGTTGGTTTAGGATATGATGTACACAAGCTTGTTGAAGATAGAAAACTTATTCTTGGAGGAATTGAAATTCCATATGAGAAAGGTCTTCTTGGACACTCAGATGCCGATGTGTTATTACATGCAATAATGGATGCATTACTTGGTGCAGCGGCGCTTGGTGATATTGGGAAACATTTTCCTGATACAGACGAACAATACAAGGGGATTTCAAGCGTGAAATTATTAGAACATGTTGGAAAATTATTAGAGGATAATTTGTATATAATAGAGAATATAGATGCAACTATCATAGCGCAGCGTCCTAAGATAGGACCATACAGAGATGATATGATAAAAAATATTGCAAAAGCCCTTAGGATATCAGAAAATAGAGTAAATGTGAAGGCGACAACGGAAGAAGGACTAGGATTTACAGGTGCGGGTGAAGGAATATCATCCCAGGCAATTTGTATGCTTACACAGGTGGAAAATTATGCCTATGATAATATTTTACAGCAGAATAAGTGTGCATCATGTGCAGGCTGTCACAACAAATAGAACGAAAAGAGGTATTTATGAATTACGAACTGCAGGAAATAAGACCACAGGATTATGAAGAGCTTAGAAGGTACTTTAGTTTAAGACTTTCCGGAACTTGTGAAAGCATGGTACTGGATGCATATTTGTGGAAGGATTACTATAATACACGATATATTAAGTGGAATGGCGGTCTTATTTGGATATATAACAATAAGGATGAGGTATTTACATGGACCCCTTTATGTAAAAATGAAGATTTAAAGGAAGGCTTTGAGCTCACAAAAAAGTATTTCAATGAAGAGCTTGGAATAAAAATGAATATGTATCTTGTGGATGAGGAGGCAGTTTCAATTCTCGATTTGCCGGAAGATAAATACATTGTGGAGGAAGATAGAAGATATTTTGACTATGTGTACGATGCAGATAAGCTCAGGACATTATCCGGTAAGAAATACCATAAGAAAAAGAACCATGTAAATGCATTTCTTAAGGAATATGAGGGAAGATATGAATTCAGACTTATGTGTTGTATGGAAAAAGGACAGGTGGGAGAATTCCTCGCAAAATGGAAGGAAGAACGCCAGATAGAGGATGAATACAACAGAGTAGATTATGAGTCTGAAGGAATAAAGTATATCTTGGAAAACTGCAATATGCTGAGGATACGAATGGGCGGAGTATTTATTGATGGCAAGCTGGAGGCTTTCTCTATAGGAAGCTACAGTGAAGAAGAACGAACAGCATATATCCATGTGGAAAAGGCCAACCCTGAGATTAGAGGTCTGTATCCATTTATAAATATGATGTTTATAAGAGAAGGTTTTGAGGATGCAATTTACGTTAACAGAGAAGATGATATGGGCCTTGAAGGGCTTAGAAAAGCAAAAATGTCGTATCATCCTGTTAATCTTGTGAAAAAATATAATATAATAGAGAAGTAGAGATGGATATAAAATATTTAGATAATAATGAGAAATTATCAATAAGACCCTTGTATGAGAAGACCTTTGATGATTCACAGGCATACACTGATTATTTATTCAACAAAGATATCTTTAATAAGGATGTGCTTGTTTTGATGGATAATAATGAGATAATATCTATGCTTTCCCTTGTTAAGAAGAAGGTAATAATTAGAGGATTAGAACATACTGTTCACTATATTTATGCTGTGGCCACTGATGTGAGCTTCAGGGGAAAGGGATACATGGGAATGCTTCTTAACAGGGCAATTGAAGACTTAAAGGAAGTAGGAGAGCCATTTGTATATCTTGTTCCTGTGGATGAGAATGTGTATACAAGGTTTGGATTTGAGACTGTATATAGAAGAAAGATATGCAGAACCAGTGATGTGGATGAAAATGAGAAAATATATAGTCCGTCACACTCAGATATCAAAATCATGAAAGCTTTATTTGAAAATGAAGTTAAGGATAAATATGACACATATCTTGTTCATGATGAAAAATATTTCCAAAAGCTATTTGAAGAAATTGCAATTGAGGGCGGATATGTATATTTTAACTATGATAATGAAGAAATTGTTGGTTATACAATAGCTGTTGAGACGGGAATTGTCATTGAAAATATAGGAAAATCCACACATAATAGAGTAAGGGCGGAAAAAGAAGTACCATGGGTTATGATAAAACAGCTTGATGAAAAAATTGATGTGGGCAGTGTTTTTATTAATGATGAAACATAGCTGTAATGGAGGTAATTTATGCAAATAATAATAATGATTGTAGTGATGATGTTAATGCTTGCCATAGTTGGAGCATTATATTGGTATTTTTCTTGGAATATTAAGAAAATGCTTGAAGGAATGGGACTAAAAATAGCATCTAAAATATTTTATTCATGCTCATATTTGGTTCTTGCTATACTTTTGATATTTAGGTCAGTATTTATAATAGCTGTTCTATATGGACTTATGATGTTTGCAGCGGCTGCTGTAGTAAGAAGAGTGCTAAAGATATTAAAGCTGTATGATAAATCTCACAGAATTATGCATATGATTTATCAAAATGGTATTACTGTTATGGTAATTGCCTGCTTGCTCTCAATTTATGCGGCATATAATGCAAGAAATCTTGTTGTTGTGGCATATGATGTCAAGGTTGATAAAGAACTTGAAGCACCGGTCAGAATAGGATTTGTTTCTGACATACATATGGGAACAGCAGTAAACAGCAGAGAGATGAACAAGCTATACAACACGTTTATAGAAGAGAATCCGGATTTAATATGCCTTGGCGGTGACATATTTGATGAGAGTACATCATCTAAAGAAATGAAAGTATGCACCGATGTTCTTGCGAAACTTGCTAAGAAGTTTCCAGTGTATTACATTAAGGGAAATCATGATGACGGCGCTCCAAAAGATTATTTTGATGAACTAGAAGAAAGTGGCGTAAAGATTCTTGATGATGAGTACATAATCACAAATGGTTTTTGCCTGGTCGGCAGAACTGATGAGGGAATGGGAACTGAGAGAGCGGTTAATAAACCGATTGCGGACATTATAGATGATAATGCCAGACAATATCCGGTTGTGGTACTTGACCACAGACCAACATCCTTTGATGAGGAGAAGGATGCAGGTGTAGATGTAGTGATTTCAGGACATACACATGATGGGCAGATATTCCCGGGAAATTTAACCGTTGGTCTGTTCAATGACCTTGGATATGGAAGATATGAGGATGGTAGTTTCAGTGCAGTTGTAAGCGCAGGAATGGGAACATGGTATTTTCCAGTTAGAACAGGAAGCCACAGTGAAGTCAACATAGTCACAATTATGCAATAATAAGTTGAATAATATGTTGGATGGTGTTATAAATGTATAGGACATATTAGTCATTTGGAGGTAATTATGATACAGTATTTATTAAATTTAAGTTGTAAAAATATTCAGTTGATTTCAATGCTTGGCATATTGTTTGCATTCTTTGCAACATGTATATGCATAGGCGCATTTAAGAAATATCTGCCCCAGGATATGGGAAGAAAGTTTGCACATGACGGAACTCTCTCAGCAGGTAAGCCAAGAGGCGCAGGATTTATATTTGTTCTCGTATTCATCGCTGCAACGGCAATCTTTGGTAAGATGAATGTAGAAATTTCAATATATTTAATTCTCGTGGCAGCTGCCATGCTTACCGGATTTCTTGACGATGCTGCTAAGACACCGTGGGGAGAGCTTAAGAAAGGTCTTCTAGATCTTGCAATTGCTATAATGATAGCTGTTACATATTTGAATTTTAATTCAAGCACAATTACGATTGCAGTTACAGGAACTAAATTATCACTTAATCCAATAGTATTTGGCGTACTTACTGTAGTTCTTGTATGGGCGTCAATAAATGTAACAAACTGCGCGGATGGAGTTGATGGATTATCGGGAACACTAACAATTATCACATTAACAAGTATTTACGTTATAGACAAGGTGCTTCTTGTAAATGATAATTTTAACTATACAATTCTTGTGTTTGTAATATGTATTCTTGGATATTTATGGTTTAATGCAACACCAAGTATTCTTCTTATGGGGGATGCAGGTTCGAGAGCGATGGGACTGTTTATTGCAATAGCTGTTCTAAAAACAGGAAGTCCACTTATTTATCTTCTTGTGGCAATTGTGTTGATTGTTGATGGAGGACTTGGATTAATAAAGGTTTCACTTCTTAGATTTTTGAAAATTAGAATTCTTACAAATGTTAGAACACCAATTCATGATCATGTTAGAAAAGTGTGGAATTGGTCAAATACACAGACTGTATTTAGATTTGCAATTATTCAGCTTATAATTTGCTTAAGTGTTATATATTTATGTATTATTTAGGTGTTGACAAATCTAGTCAAATTGAATAAACTATAGAAAGTTAGTATGATTTTAAAGACTGAGATTCAATAGAGTAGTTTTTATGAGAGCCATCAGAGAAGGAATGTCATCGGCTGTAAGCATTCCCTGGAAGGATAAGAATGAAGTGCATTGAGGAGTCGGCTGGCAGAATTTAGTATGCCTGCACGTATACCTGCGTTAAAGGTTTGAGTGAAGACATAGTCTTTATTAGAGTGGAACCGCGGATTTATTCGTCTCTATGCTGTATTTGGCATAGAGATTTTTTAATTGATAGGAAATTACATCCTATCAATTAAAAAAGCTCCGCGGGATGTTAGAAAATAATTTTGCGAGAATCATACTGAGATAAGAAAGAAGGTAAATCATGGGATTCATAGGATTTGTAAAGGAAGAGATAAATGTAATTAAAGACAGGGATCCTGCCATTAAATCAACCATGGAAGTGTTTTTATATCCCAGCTTCTGGGCTATACTAAAATATAGAAAGGCACATAAGCTATATGAGAAAGGTCATTATTTCAGAGCTAGAAGAATTTCTCAGAAAGCGGCAAGAAAGACAGGAATAGAGATTCATCCGGGAGCACAGATTGGCAAGGGACTATTTATAGATCATGGTCATGGTGTAATCATTGGTGAGACGGCCATTATTGGAGATAATGTTACTCTGTATCAGGGCGTGACACTAGGAGGAACCGGAAAGGAACAGGGTAAACGTCATCCAACAATTCAGGATAATGTGATGATAAGTGCAGGCGCAAAAATACTTGGATCATTTACAATTGGTGAGAATTCAAAGGTGGGTGCAGGCTCGGTAGTTCTTGAGGAGGTGCCACCTAATTCCACGGTTGTAGGAGTACCGGGAAGAGTTGTAAAACAGGATAATGTTAGAATTCAGTGCAGAGATCTTGATCAGATTCATTTACCTGATCCTGTAAAATGTGAAATTATGGCTTTGAAGGAACAGGTAGAGGAACTTCAAAACCAGATAAGTATACTCAATAACGAAAGCAAATAAAAAGGAGAAAGATATGGAAAATAAAGTTAGCATTTATAATACGCTTACAAGAAAAGTTGAAAAATTTGTACCTAATGTAGATGGTAAGGTTGGAATGTATACATGTGGACCAACAGTGTATCATTTCGCACATATTGGTAATCTGAGAAGCTATATCATGGAAGATGTTCTGGAAAAAACACTTAGATATGCAGGATATGATGTAAAGAGAGTAATGAATATCACTGATGTTGGACATTTGTCGTCTGATGCAGATACCGGTGAGGATAAGATGTTAAAGGGTGCTAAGAGAGAGCACAAAACTGTTATGGAAATTGCTAAGTATTATACAGATGCATTCTTTTCAGATTGTGAGAAGCTTAATATTAAAAGACCTGATGTGGTTGAACCAGCTACAAATTGTATAGGTGAGTTTATTCATATGGTTGAGAAGCTTGTGGAGAAGGGATATGCATATGTTGCAGGAGAAAATGTATATTTTGATACTTCAAAGCTTGAGGATTATTATGTATTTTCAAGCCAGAATGAAAAGGAGCTTATGATTGGTGTTCGTGATGATGTTGAAGAGGATACGAATAAGAGAAATAAGAGTGATTTCGTTCTCTGGTTTACTAAATCTAAATTTGATAATCAGGAGCTTAAGTGGGATAGTCCTTGGGGCGTTGGATATCCGGGATGGCATATAGAATGCTCTGGAATTTCGATTAAGCATCTTGGTGAATATATGGATATACATTGCGGTGGCGTTGACAATATTTTTCCACATCATACAAATGAAATTGCACAAAGTGAAGCATATCTTGGACACAAGTGGTGCAACTACTGGTTACACGTGCATCATTTAAATGATGCTTCAGGAAAAATGAGTAAGTCTAAGGGAGAGTTCTTAACTGTTTCACTTCTTGAGAGCAAAGGCTATAATCCACTTGCTTACAGAATGTTCTGCTTACAGTCTCATTACCGTAAGCCACTCCAGTTTTCATATGAGAATCTTGACAATATAGTATCGGCATATGACAAGCTTTTAAAGGCTGTGGCAAGACTTTCAGATGAGGGCGAAGCAGATGATAATGCATTTGCAGAATATAGAGATAAGTTCGAGGCTGCACTTGATAATGATCTTAATACATCTATGGCTATCACAATTGTCTATGATATGTTAAAATCAAATATAAGCGATAAAACAAAGCTTGAACTTATTAAGAGCTATGATGAGGTACTTTCGCTTAATCTGACAGCACTCAGAGATCAGAAGAGCAGCGAGAGTGACGAGCTTGAAGCTCATGTGTTAGAGCTTATTAATCAGAGAACAGCTGCCAAAAAGGAAAAGAACTTTGCTAAGGCAGACGAGATAAGAAACAAGTTACTTGAAGAGGGAATTATTCTTGAAGATACCAGAGAAGGTGTGAAATGGAAGAGAGCGTAGATATTTTTAGTACAATTAAGAGCAAACTTCAACTAGAGAACATAGACATACACAATTACTCACCGCTTACACTTGCATATATAGGTGATGGAATCTATGAGCTTGTAATCAGAACGATGGTTGTCGATAAGGCCAATACATCAGCAAAGAATCTGCATAGGAAGAGCAGCAGTCTTGTTAAGGCAGCGACTCAGGCGGAGATGGCACTGGCATTGCAGGAGGACATGACAGAAGAAGAAATCAAGGCATACAAGCGGGGAAGAAATGCCAAGTCGGCTACAATGGCAAAAAATGCAACTATGTCAGATTACAGGACTGCAACAGGATTTGAAGCTTTGATGGGATATTTGTATCTTACAGAGCAGTCAGATAGAATGATTGAATTAATCAGGCTTGGTCTTAATAAGACCGGAAAGGACATTTAATAGTGAGATACGAAGAATTTACAATTGAAGGAAGAAATGCAGTAATAGAGGCATACAGAGCAGGAAAGACAATAGACAAATTATTTGTACTGGATGGATGCAAGGATGGTCCTGTCAGTACTATAGTCAGAGAAGCAAAGAAACATGATACAATAATCAATTATGTGAACAAAGAGCGTCTTGACGGAATGTCATCAACAGGACATCATCAGGGCGTTATAGCATACGCAGCAGCATACGAGTACGCTGAGGTGGAAGATATTCTTAATGCGGCACAGGAAAAGGGTGAGCCACCATTTATTATTATACTCGACAATATTGAGGATCCTCATAATCTTGGTGCTATAATAAGAACAGCTAATTTGGCAGGAGCCCACGGCGTTATTATCCCTAAGAGACGTGCGGTTGGACTTACAGCAACAGTTGCAAGAACATCTGCTGGTGCACTTAATTATACTCCTGTTGCAAAGGTTACTAATCTTTCTGCAACAATTGATGAACTTAAGGAAAAAGGAATGTGGTTTGTATGCGCAGATATGGGCGGTGAACTTATGTATAAATTAGACCTTAAGGGACCAATTGGACTTGTTGTTGGAAATGAAGGAGAGGGTGTAAGCCGTCTTGTTAAGGAAAAATGTGATTTTGTCGCATCAATTCCTATGAAAGGTAATATAGATTCACTTAATGCATCTGTTGCTACAGGCGTACTTGCGTATGAAATAGTAAGACAGAGAATGCAGTAATAAATGGAGCGGATATGGAGAACAATAGGTACAGCCAGATGGCTGACGAAAAAGTAATAGGCTTATATAGAGATGGCGATAACGACGCAATGGACTACATTCTGGATAAGTATAAGAATGTAGTCAGAAGTAAGGCTAGAACTATGTTTATTATTGGTGGGGAAAATGATGATCTTATACAGGAAGGAATGATTGGACTGTATAAGGCCATCAGGGATTACAATATGGACAAGGAAGCTTCTTTTGCAACGTTTGCATCTGTGTGCATAAATAGGCAGATATATACAGCTGTTAATGCGTCAAATAGAAAAAAGCATAGTCCGCTCAATACGTATGTGTCTATTTCAGGACTTTCGAAAGAGGATACAGATATTGAGGCTGTTAACCAGCATGAGCGCAATCCGGAAGATTTATTTATTGACAAAGAGAATGTAAGTATGATAGAATATTCTCTCGAGAGAGAACTTAGCAAGTTCGAAAAGGAGGTCCTCAGAATGTATATTGAGGGTGCCGGATATGTGGAGATAGCAGAGCGAATGGATAAGAAACCTAAGTCTATAGATAATGCTTTGCAGCGAATTAAGTCGAAGGTTCACGACATTCTTGCTAAGAGTTTATAATCTTAATGCTGATGTGGCTCAGAGGTAGAGCACTTCCTTGGTAAGGAAGGGGTCACGGGTTCAATTCCCGTCATCAGCTTTATTTTTTTACCTAAAATTACACAATACAACTATAAGAATGGAGAGACTTATGAACAAGGGTAAATTATCAGGACTGCTGCCAATAGCAGTTTTTCTGGCAATATTTATAGGTGGAGGAGTGGCACTTGATGACTTTTACCGCATTCCGGCTATTGTGGCATTTGTAATAGCACTTGGCGTTGCATTGATACAGAATCACAAGCTTAAGATTTCAGAAAAGCTGGAGATTGCATTTAAGAGTATGGGAAATGAAAATGTAATGACTATGTGTTTGATATTCATTTTGGCAGGAGCATTTTCAGGAACGGTTAGTGCGGCAGGTGGAGTTGACAGTACAGTTAACTTTGCATTGTCAGTAATGCCGGTAAATGTATCGGTTGCAGGGCTGTTTTTAATCGTTATTTCAAATCTTTTAAGTAATGCTTCTAAATTTTCTTATGAAAATGGTATTATAACGCTTATAGTTGACGAAATTGAAACTAAATCCCCAAGGATAGCCAGGTACAGAATAATAGTAGAGGATAATGGAATTGGAATTTCAAAAAAATATATTGATAGAATTTTTGATCCGTTTGTCAGGGAACAGGGAAATGAGATTGAGGGAACAGGACTTGGCTTGTCGATTGTGAAGAGTATACTAAACAGTATTGGCGGCATAATCAATGTGGAGAGTGAGGAAAGGAAGGGTACGAGGTTCACGATTGAGGTCGAAAATAGAATTTCATCAGATGAAAATATCAGTGCCAAAGAGTATGAAAATGCAAATGAATATTGCAAAATGTGCAGATTTGATGGAGAACGTGTGCTGCTAATTGAGGATAATCCCATTAACGTCATTGTCGCCGTATCAATGCTGGAGAAAATAAATATTGTTGCAGATACTGCTGTTAATGGCAGAGAAGGATATGATAAATTTATGTCCTCAAATAATGGTTATTACAAGGTTGTTCTGATGGATATTCAAATGCCGGGATTAGATGGCTATGAAACGACTAAGATGATTAGGCGCAGTCCGCATCCGCAGGCAGAGACAATTCCAATTATTGCTATGACAGCAAATATATTTCCGGAGGATGAGGAAAAGGCAAGGAAAGCAGGAATGTCGGGATATATTGGGAAACCAATAAACATTGCGAAATTGTGCAGTATTATTAAAGAAAATTATTATGAATAATGCAAAGAAAATAATGTACTAATGGAAGCAGATGTGGTAACATTTATATAGAATACATACTAATTATGGAGGTAAGACAATGGCTGCAAATACTGATAACAACCTGAAGAATCAGGTAATTTATTCTATTTATGTAAGAAATCACACAAGCGAGGGAACATTTAATTCAATAGTGTCAGACCTTGATCGAATTAAGAATTTGGGAACAGATATTATTTGGCTGATGCCTATTCATCCAATTGGAGTTTTAAAGAAAAAGGGAAGTCTTGGATGTCCATATGCTATACAGAATTATAGAGATGTTAATCCATCGTATGGCACAATGGAGGATTTTAAGAATTTGGTAAACGAAATACACAGTAGGGGAATGAAGTGTATTATTGACGTTGTATATAATCATACATCACCTGATTCGGTACTCGTAAAGCACAACCCTGAGTATTTTTATAGAAATGAAGCTGGAGATTTTGGTAATATGGCAGGAGACTGGGGAGATGTAATTGATCTTGACTATAATAATAGAGACATATGGAGATATCAGATTGACACTCTCAAAATGTGGGCGGAGATAGTTGATGGATTCAGATGTGATGTTGCATCAAAGATTCCGATTGATTTTTGGATTCAGGCAAGACAGGAGGTTGACGATATTCATCCGGAATGTATATGGCTTGCTGAAACTGTACATCCGGGATTCGTAAAATATTTAAGAGATATTGGACTTACATGTAACAGTGACTGTGAGATGTATGAAGCATTTGATATTAATTATGATTATGATATTAGGGAAGATTTTACAGATTATCTTGAAGGTAAGACAAGCTTGAGTGCATATATTAAGATGCTGATGTTCCAGGAGAGCATTTATCCGGACAATTACATTAAGTTAAGATATCTGGAGAATCATGATACACCTAGAATTGCAAGCTTTGTAAGCGATGAGCATATACTTGAAAATTACACTGCATTTATGTATTATGTCAAAGGAACTCCACTTATTTATGCAGGACAGGAGACTATCAATACTAATTGCCCTAGCCTGTTTGAATATGACAAGGTCGATTGGAATACAGGAAAAGATTTGTCTTCTCTTATGAGCAAGCTTTACTCAATTAAGAAGGATAAGATATTTGCAAATGGAGCGTATACTCTTAAAGCTAATGACGAAATGGATGTGGTGACAGGCACATATACATACAAGGATGATAAGCTGTGCGGCGTATTTTCTTTTAATGACGCAACAGGTCTTGCAGATACTGACTTTGAAGATGGCGAATATATTAATTTGATAAATGATAAAAAGGTAATTGTAGAGAATGGAAAGGTTGATGTTACTGCAGCACCAATTATTATGAGAAAGAATATGTAATTATTATGACACTACTTTATGGTTTTTGATTATAAAGTAGTGTTTTTTTGCATATTTATGGTAAAAAAAGTCGAAATATGATATTATAGTGAGTAGAATTTTAGTATGATTCAGGAGGTATAAGATATGTACGATACACTGCTTATAGTGGACAATCTTGCAATTAACAGGTCTGTACTTGCAAGTCTCTTTGACGATTCATATACTATACTTGAAGCCGAATCCGGTGAAGAAGCACTAAAGATAATAGAGACCTGCCATGGTCATATAGATATTATTATTCTTGATTTATATATGCCGGGCATGAGTGGATTTGATTTGCTTGAGAAGAGACAGGCAGATGAGAAATTTGGCAATATACCGGTTGTTGTAATTACATCAAGCAATGCCGAGGAAGATCAGGTAAGAGCATTTGAACTCGGCGCAAGTGATTATATAGCTAAGCCGTTTAAACCTGAGATAGTTTCCTATAGAGTGGGAAATGTTTTGGCAGCAGCGAAGCGATTTGCCAACATAACCAAGAAGCGTGCTAAGCAGCAGTATAGTTCAGAAATAGATGAGCTTACAGGCGTATATAATAGGGAATCTAGCGAAACACTTATAAGTAAGATAATTGAGAATGATGATATTAGTATGCATGCACTGATTATTTTTGACGAGGATAACTTTAAGAATGTAAATGATAATAATGGACATTTGATTGGAGACCATACGCTGAAGATTTTAGCAGACTTGATTGGCAGTTATTTTCGCAAGACGGATATTGTAGGTCGAATTGGTGGCGATGAATTTGTAGCTCTAATGACCAATATTCCTGATAAAGATATTGCCCGAAGAAATGTAGCGAATATTGTTAGATTGTTAAAGTACAAACCGAATCTTACAATTCCGGCGAATGTATCAATCAGTGTTGGTATGGCATTTAAGGATAGAAAAGGTATTAGTTATGCGCAGCTGTTGGATATGACTAGGGAAACATTGAATGACGCAAAGAATTCGGGTAAGAGTCAGTACAAAGAATATGGAACAATTACTCAAGATTCAGATATTAGTGATAACATGATGGTGTTATGCAGCAGAGATAGATTCGTATGTAATATTATATCAGGTGTTACTGAGAATATTATCAACCTGAGTGAGAGAAGTTCAATAGAGCAGACGGCAATTACCCTAAGAGATCACAGTGATAATGTAAGCTTTATATTTATTGATATGTCTGTTAGCAATGATAACGGCGAGAAGATATGGAAATATATTAATTCGCATCAGGAGTTTAATGATGTTCCTGTTGTTGCCATATGCGAAGAAGGTAATATGAGACAGTACAAGTTAGCAGTTGATAATAATGTGATGGATATCATTTCAATGCCCCTTGACGCATCAGTTGTTAGACGACGACTGCTGCATTATATGGAGTATTAAAGCTGCCTGGAGGAAATAATGTATAGAATAATTATTATAGCAATCTGCGTGTTATGTTTGACAGGATGCAATAAAGCTTCGAAATCAAATAGTTCAGAAACATTTGCAGAGTCACAGATTACCACAGATAAGACAGGAATAGATAAAGATAACAGGCAATTTATAGAGAGAATGTGTCTTAAGGCCGCTGATAATGTGTTATATACAGTAGAATATAATTATGATGGTGATGAGAATAATAGCAGCAGTATTGAGTATGTGGAGTATTATGTTAATGAAGATACGCAGTATTACGATTTTTCAGAAGATATAACAATCAAAAGTGATAGTTCTACAGAGATAGAAACTAACAATTCAGTATTTAGTTTTGATCAGATTAAGAGACAGATTGATGAATCAAGCTTTTCATATATAAGAATATACGCAGACAGCAACAGAATGTGCAGCAAGGTAGTTCAATATTCACAAAGAACGGTGTGGGAATGATGGAAGAGAAATATATGAGTTTTATGTTTAATAAGCCTCAGGGTTGTATCACAGCCCGAAGGGATAGACGTCATAAGACGGTTATGGATTATTTTCCTGCTGAGTATAGGAATGAACTATTTCCTGTGGGAAGACTTGATAAGGATACAACAGGATTTCTTATAATTACAAATGATGGGATGATGAATCATTTGCTTATGCATCCTGATAATCATGTAGATAAGACATATTATTTTTGGATATATGGAGATATAGATGATAATAAGCTTTCGATGCTCATAAATGGTGTTGATATTGGCAGGGGAGAGGAATATATCACGAAACCCTGTAAGGTTGAGCTTATATATAGTGGAAGCTATGATGAATATGCAGACAAAATGCGGAAAGATAATTGTATAGAGGTAAGACACAATGCACTGCACCAGCAGGTGTCCTATGGGTGTATATCAATTAGCGAAGGCAAGAAGCATCAGATAAAAAGAATGTTTAGAGCAGTTGGATGTTATGTTGTTATGCTTAAGAGAACAGCAATTGGAGAAATACAATTGGATAATGCTCTAGAACCTGGTGAGTATAGAGCTCTGACACAAAAAGAGCTTTCATATTTTATTAATAGAAAATGAAAGGACAGATAAAAAATGGAGAATGAGATTTTGAACGGGTTTTCTAAGCAGAATGTTAATGTTGAGGATGCACTAAAAAGATTTATGAATAACGAGGAAATGTACATAACATTTTTTAAAAAATTTTTGAAGGATGATAACATAAAGAGATTAAGTGATGCTATCGAAACAGGAGATGTTGATGGAGCTTTTGCAGCAGCACATACACTGAAGGGTGTGGCAGCTAATTTAAGTCTCGTTGGGGTGCTTGATGATATTGTTCCAATGGTTGAGGTCTTAAGAGCGAAGTCATTTACCGGTGTTAAAGAAATGTATGATGAATTCGTATTAAAGATTAACAATCTTTGCAAAATTTTTGAGTAGATTTAGAGTGATATGTTATAGATATGGAGGTAATGATGGAAGGCAGTATAGATGTTACACAGTACCTGAATAAAGGTTTTGATACTGAACAGATAGAGCAGATTAAGCTTGGTATAGATGCAGGAGTCGATGTAAGTAAGTTTGCAAGTCCTCAATATGCATGGTTTCAGATGGAAGAAATAAGAATTGGATTAATGCACGGCATGACAGTCGAAGACTATGTCAAAAAGGCTATGACTGGATGCAGATAGGTGAAATAACCAAGGGCTTAGAGGACGGTCTGGATGTTGCTAAATATTCGGATATACATTATACCTTTCTTCAGATGGAACAGATAAGAAAAGGTCTGGAGGAGAAGCTTAATGTAGATTTGTTTGCAAATGAAAGCTATGATCCATTAGTTATGAGAGAGATTAGAAAAGGACTAAAGGATAAGATAAATCTGCTTCCATATGTGAAGGAAAAATATTCAGGAAAAGTATTAAAACAGATTAGAAAGTCAATTAAATCTGGTGTAGATATAACTAAATATGCAAAGGAAGGCTATGATGACGAGCAATTAGAGGAAATCAGATATGCCAAGGAGTATGATGTTAATATTGAACCATATTTATCTAAAGAGTACTTTGGCAATCAGTTACGTGAAATTAGATATGGTGTTGAAAACAATATTGATGTATCAGTATATGCCACCGGTGAATACAACTGGAGGCAGATGGAACAGATAAGAATATGTCTGGAAGAACATTTGAATATTGAGGAAGTTGCAAGACCACTGATTGACTGGAAGCAGATGGAACAGATAAGACTTGGTCTTGAGCAGTACATAGATGTAACAAAGTATTCTTCAGCTATAAACACTGCTGAGGAGATGAAAGAGAAGAGAGAAAAGCTTCTTGAAACTCTTGATGATGATTTATCTCAGGTAGGGTGTCAGATAACAGCTAAAGAGGTTGAACAGGAAGAAGAAAAACCTGAGGTTGTAGAAGAAGTTACAGGTGTAACAGAGGAACAGTTAGCATACGGAAGTGTAAGAATATCGCCTGATGAGCTTGTGGCAACTCTTGAGCTTGTACCACCTAAGGAAGGAACAATGTACACAATCAAACAGGTTGAGGAATTGCTTGTAAGTAATAAAGTAATTCAGGGTATTGATTATGCTGTAATTAAGAAGATGGTAACTGAGGGAATATATTTTCAGGAAATGACGGTTGCAGTGGGCAAAGAAAGGATAAACGGAACAGATGGTTTCTTCACATTTTATTTTAGAACAGATTTGCCTACAACGCCTAAGCTTTTAGATGATGGTTCAGTAGATTTTCATAGTATGGATTTGATGGAGCTTGTTTCGAAAGGACAGAAGCTAGCAGAGTATACACCTGCTACAAACGGACAATATGGTTATTCAGTTACAGGAAAGCTGCAGATTCCTACGAAGGGGAAAGATAAGGTACCTCTTAGAGGCAAGGGATTTGTAATGACTGAAGATAGAAAAGTATATATTGCAAGTATTGATGGAAAGATTGAAGTTAAGAATAATACAATAATGGAAGTATCAAGAATATTTGTTATTAATGGAAATATTGATGCTGGTACAGGAGATATTGATTTTGACGGAGATTTGTTAATAAAAGGTGATGTGCTCACAGGCTTCTCTGTGAAGGCAACAGGAAATATTCAGATTACCGGATTTGTTGAAAAAGCATACATAAGTGGAGGCCTTGATGTTGTTATTAAGGGCGGAGTAAATGGAGGAAATGAAGGTGCTATTTATGCAGATAGGGATATATATGGCAGCTTTTTCGAGACAACAACTGTAAAAGCAAAAGGGCAGATACATGCCAATTATGTACTTAACAGCAATATTATTGCAGAAGATTCAATATATATTACAGGTAAAAAGGGTTCAATTATAGGTGGAACAACTAAAGCAGTTAATATTATAGAGTCATCTTCTGTGGGAAATATATCACAGACACCGACAATGGTGTATATTGGAATTAATCAGCAAATGTTAGACCTTTATCATGATTTAATTAAGAAAATATCAAAAGTTGAATCAGAAATTGCAATTCTTGAAAAAGGAAAACTTGATATTGAGTACAGTGGAAGTTATAATAATGCTAAGGCAAGGACAACATACGACAAAATTCTACAGGCATTGTCCATAAAGACAGATGAGAAGAAGTCATATTGCGTAGATAGAGAGAAGCTTGGAAGTGTAATCAATACATCAGGTGGAAGTAGGTTTGTTGTTAAGGGAACAGCTTTTGCCGGGACCCATGTTGTTGCTGATATGGTAGAAATGCTGCTTAAGGATAAAGTTACAAATGTGTATTTCTGCAGAGTAGATAAGAGAGTTGGTATTTTCAGAAGAAGATAAAGCATCAGGAGGATGAAATAGATGAAAAAGGAAACAATATTAATCGTTGATGATCAGGAAGTGAACAGATTTTTGCTTGCTCAGATATTTCAAAACGATTATGACATAATAGAAGCAGAGAATGGATTGGAGGCTCTTAAGAAATTAGAGGCCAACAAGGACAAGATAGTTGTTATGCTGCTAGATATAATCATGCCTACTGTTGATGGATTTGCAGTGCTTGGACAAATGAAGGCTAAAGGATATATATAGTATATTCCTGTGGTAATGATTACTGGTGAAGCTTCAAGTGAGGTTGAAGAAAAAGGATTTGATCAGGGTGTATCCGATTTCATTGTTAAGCCATTTAATCCTTTGATTGTCAGAAAAAGAGTGCAGAATGTTATTGATTTGTATATGCATAAGAACCGCTTGGAGATTCTTGTAAAGAGGCAGACTGAAAAGATCGCTATTCAGGCAGCTAAGATGAAGGAAAATAATAATCAGCTTATTGATACATTGAGTTCAGTTGTTGAGTTTCGAGATGTTGAATCGGGAGAACACATTAAGAGAATTAAAGGTTTAACTAATATTTTGGCAAAAGTGTTGCAAAACATCATCCTGAATATGAGCTCACAGAGGAAAAGATTAGCAAGATAACATTGGCATCAGCTATGCATGATGTGGGTAAAATTGCTATTCCTGATAAGATTTTATTAAAGCCAGGTAAACTTACGAGAGATGAATTCGATGTAATGAAATCCCATACAACTAAGGGATGTAAGATAATCAAACAGTTGGAATTTGTAGACGATAAAGAGTTTTATAATAATTGTTTTGATATTTGCAGATTTCATCATGAAAAATATGATGGAAACGGTTATCCGGACAATCTTAAAGGGGATGAAATACCAATTTCAGCTCAGATAGTTTCAATAGCCGACGTATATGATGCACTCGTCAGTGAAAGAGTGTACAAGAGTGCATACAGCTCAGAAAAAGCATATGATATGATTCTTCATGGAGAATGTGGTATGTTTAATCCGAAGCTTATTGAATGCTTTAAGATGGTTCGCGGTGAATTTGAAAGCTTTACAGCTACATTTGCTGAAAAGAATAACTAACAAAAACAAGTATAAGGGAAATTCTATGAATTTCCCTTATACTTGTTTTTTTGAAACTTATTGTGCAGTTCTTACAGTAACTGAATTCCGTTCT
>CAZBKO010000039.1:737-18168 GCA_964492545.1 uncultured Lachnospiraceae bacterium | reverse complement strand
GCTAAACGACCTAATGTATATCCTGTAGCGTCAACTACATACCATTTTCTTTCAATTGTTGCTGGACTTGCCATGTAACTCTTCATTGGTTTACCTCCTAATATAAATTTAATTTCATTTATGATAAATACTATTACCGGGGCTTTGGTTCTAGTACTTTTCGCATACGCTGTCACAGTAAGTTATTATATTACATCGACCCACGTGTGTCAAGCCAAAAATATTTTTTTTAATATTTTATTTCAATGAGCGTCAAACCCTTTGCAGGTGCTTTTGGCCCCGCTACATTTCTATCTCTGGCCTCAATTATCTCGCCTACATGCTCAGGCGGATATACAGATAATCCAACCTTAATAAGTGTTCCAATGATTATGCGCACCATGTTATAAAGGAAACCATTTCCACTGATTCTAAATGAAATAACATCATTTGTTTCATCCTTTGAAATATCAAGGGAATATATTGTTCTGACTGTATCCGTGACCTGAGTTCGCTGTGAGCAAAAGCTCTTAAAATCATGCTCACCAATAATATACTCTGCTGCCCTTCTCATTTTTTCCACATCAAGGGGCATATATACAAAATGCGTGTAGAGTCTCATCACCGGCATATCAAATGTTCTATTCAAAATCTTGTATTCATATGTTTTTGTGCTGTTGCAGAATCTTGGGTGAAAATCAAGTGGAACCTCTTCTGAATGTTGAATAGTTATATCCTCCGGAAGCCGCTGATTAAGCGCAAATGATATTTTCTCTGCCGGTATTTTTGTCTCTGTATCAAATACTGCAACGTTGCCAAGGGCATGCACGCCTGAGTCAGTACGACTTGCGCCGATTACGCAAATATCTTCCTTAAGAAGTTCTGTAAGCTTTGTATTGATTACTTCCTCTACTGTAATTCCATTTATCTGTTTCTGCCAGCCGCAGTAATTTGTTCCATCATAAGCAATTATGAGTTTTACTCGTTTCAATGTAATAATTCCTTTCGTGGGGCAATCTACAAAAGTGTATATGCCCAATTTGCTGCTATTACCAATGCAAGATATGACACATAAATAAAATATGTAGCATAATCTGCCTTCTTATACTTAAGAGGCTTCATCTTAGTTCGTCCGTCTCCACCTCTGTAGCATCTTGCATCCATTGCTGTAGCAAGGTCATTTGCTCTTCTAAATGCCGAAATAAATAATGGTACAAGAAGTGGAACCATATTCTTAGCCTTCTTAAACAAACCACCTGTTTCAAAATCTGCACCTCTTGCCATCTGCGCTTTCATAATCTTGTCAGCCTCTTCCATAAGAATAGGAATAAATCTTAAAGCAATCGACATCATCATTGCAATTTCATGGACAGGTATTCGTATTTTTTTCAGAAATCCAAGTGATTTTTCAAGACCATCTGTCAAATCATTTGGTGTTGTTGTCAGCGTCATCATTGATGAACCAATAATCAGGTATATAAGCCTTATGCCAAGGAGTATGGCTGTCTTAATTCCCTCCCTCGTAATCTTAAATACCCACAATTTCAGCACAACTGTTCCAGGTGTCAGAAAAAGATTAAAGCTGACACTGATAACCAGCAGTATGATGATTGCTTTTAATCCTTTTACAATAAATTTAAACGGAACACGTGACAGTTTAATCACGCATAAAAGTGCCACTGTTGCAACCGCATATCCAAATACAGTGTCAGAAATAAACAAAGATATAAGAAATACCATTGTTCCAAATAATTTTACTCTTGGATCAAGGCGGTGTATTATTGAATTTTCGTGGTAATACTGACCTATTGTTATGTCCTTAAGCATTGCCTGTTATTCCTTTCAAAGCCTCTTCTATTGTTGTCGCATTTGCATCCACATTCCAGCCCTCTTCGCTCATTCGGTGCATCAGGTATGTTATCTGTGGTGCTGCAAGTCCTATATTTTCAAGTTCCTTATAATGTGTAAATACACTCTTAGGAGTGTCGTCGTACATTACCCTACCCTTATTCATAACTATAATTCTCTCAACATATTTTGCAACATCCTCCATACTATGTGATACAAGTATGATTGTAATGTGCTTTTGTTCGTGAATCTTCTTAAGCTGATTGAGGATACTGTCCCGCCCCTTTGGGTCAAGTCCTGCCGTTGGCTCATCAAGTATTAATATCTTCGGGTCCATTGCAAGTATTCCTGCTATGGCAACTCTTCTCTTCTGCCCGCCTGATAATTCAAATGGTGATTTGGTATATAATGCTTCATCCACACCAACTATGCTCAGTGCTTCCTTTGCCTTATTGATTGCATCCTCTTTAGATAATCCCTGATTCTTAGGTCCATAGGCAACATCTGTCAGCACATCAATTTCAAACAGCTGATGCTCCGGATACTGAAATACAAGTCCTACCTCACATCTAAGCTTCTTCTTACTAAAGCCCTCTGCATCTATATTCTCGCCATTGTAGAGAATCTCACCGCCTGTAGGCTTAACAAGTCCATTAAAATGCTGTATCAATGTGGATTTGCCTGAGCCGGTATGACCAATAAGACCTATAAACTGTCCATCCGGAATATCAATATTAATATCCTTAAGTGCATGGGTTCTGTCTGCAGTTCCCTCTCCATATATATAATTAACGTTTTTGAGTACTAATGACATTGTGTCACTCTCCTATATTCTTCTACAAACTCATCTATTGTGAGGATTCCAGGTTTCATGGGTATTCCATTTAAGCTCATCTCATATGCAAGTTCCGTAACCTGTGGTACATCAAGTCCAAGCTCCTTTAGCTTAGCCACATTTGAAAATACTTCTCTGGGAATTCCCTGCATTACTACTTTGCCATGATCCATGACAAATATTTTGTCAGCCTCAATTACTTCATCCATATAATGTGTGATTAGTATTACTGTTACGCCTTCTTTTTGATTCAATTCACGCACAGTCTGTATAACTTCTCTTCTTCCCACCGGATCAAGCATCGCCGTTGGCTCATCAAGGACAATACATTTTGGCTTCATCGCAACAACTCCTGCTATTGCAACTCTCTGCTTCTGTCCTCCAGATAATCTGTTAGGTGAATGCTTACGATATGCACTCATACCCACTGCCTTCAGAGCCGCGTTGACTCTCTGCCATATTTCATCTGTGGGAATTCCAAGATTCTCCGGACCAAATCCAACATCCTCTTCGACAACTGTTCCTATTATCTGATTGTCAGGATTTTGAAAAACCATGCCCGCACTCTGGCGCACATTCCATACATCCTCTTCATTAGCTGTATCAAAGCCATTTACCCATACAGTACCTTCGCTGGGTCTAAGAATTGCATTAAGATGCTTTGCAAATGTGGACTTACCCGAACCATTATGTCCAAGAATGGCGACAAATGTTCCCTCTTCTATATCTATGTTGACATCATCAAGTGCTCTGTTGGTTCCAATTACCTTGCCATCCTCATCGCGCTCCAGATAATCATGTATTAATTTATCAGACTTAATTATATTCATGTATATCTCCAATCTGACTCTAAATATTTATTACCCACCATTGTAAGAGATTTTCATTAATAATGCAAGAAACATTATTGCAATTTCCATTTATTCTGCTAAAATCAATAAGGTTAATTATTACAATATATATGGAGATAAAATGATAAACAAAATACATTCTTTTATTAAAAATCAAATAGTACTGTGCATTGCAGCTATTGCAATGATAATCACATGCATAATTGTTCCACCTAATAAGAAATATTTAGACTATTTCAACATGCGTACAATTGCCACACTTTTTTGTACTCTTGCAGTGGTTGCTGCATTTTCACACATACATGTGTTTGAAATACTCAGCAAAAATATTGTACTTCGCCTGCAGGATTTACGCCGTGCCACATTCGGGATTGTGTTCATAACCTTCTTTGGCTCAATGATACTTGCAAATGATATGGCACTGATAACCTTCCTGCCTCTAGGATATTTTGTGCTAAAGGACACAGGAAATGAGCATCATATGGCATTTACATTTATTATGCAAAATATTGCTGCTAATCTTGGTGGCATGCTCACACCCTTTGGAAACCCACAAAATCTCTATATATTTGCCTATTACAATATAGATGGAATTGAATTTATAAAAATCATGTTCGTTCCATTTATAACTGCAACAATTATAATTATCGTCATGTGCGCATTTGTTAACCCGATTCCTCTTGTGCTCAAACGCAAAAATAAGTATACCCTTAATCTTTCAAGGACTGCTATTTATTCACTGCTGTTTCTGTGCAGTCTTCTTATTGTATTTAGAGTCTTCCCATACATACAGGGGACCATCGCGATAGCATTGCTGCTGCTTATTATGGACAGGCGTTCATTAATAGAGGTTAATTACCCGCTGCTGCTCACCTTCTGCGTGTTCTTTGTGTTCAGTGGAAATATGTCAAGAATTCCTGCAGTTCACAGTATGTTTAGCAGTATTCTTCCTATTAACACACTTTTATTTGGCATACTCTCATGTCAATTTATCAGCAACGTTCCAAGTGCGGTGCTGCTTTCTCATTTTACAAATGACTACACAAGCCTGCTGCCCGCTGTAAACATCGGTGGCTGTGGCACACTTATTGCTTCCCTGGCAAGCCTTATAACATTTTCTGAATACAAAAAACATCAGCCTGATAAAGTGTCATCTTACCTTGTAAAATTCACACTTATCAACCTGATGTTCATCGCTGCACTCTACTGTGCCACATGGATATTCAAGAATTAATCCTCGTTGCTGTATGCCTCCACAACTGCATCGTACTCAGCTTCATCTGTAATTATCTGGACAAGCATCTCGCCATCCTCTGATTCAGTGTAGCTGTAGATGTACTCGCCCTCAACAATCTCATCACCCTCAACAAGTGATACCGCAACATACTTCTTATCATTCATCTCGAATGTATCCATAATTGCAAATTCCTTCTCTGTTCCATCTGACACTGTAATGTTATTACTTCGTATTCTTCCATAGCTGTCTCCAATCTTATTTCTTTAAATATTCTTTAGCTGCATTATATGCCTGATATTGTGAAACATTAAATTTTCGAATATCTCTCAATTCATATGTATCATATATCCTCTCAAAATATTCAGTAAGCATATAATTCTCTTTCTCAATCTCTGCTAAATATGGTGCCGCATCATCAGATAAAAGTGTGGTCATATATTCAATCTGATCACCCTCCTTATCAAGATACTCCACATTATACTTGGCAACAAGCGCATCCGGTCTTGCAAATGATAATATAACATAGCATATGCTGACTACCACAACACAGTACTCAAAAAGTTTAAATGTGTCCCTGTACACTGATATTATCAGACCTGCCATCATAAGTGCAAGAACAAACAGGAACCACAATACAAACAATCTTAGGAATGTAAAATGGTACTCCTTAATATATACAATCATTCTTCCTGCCGATGACGCAATCATAACATAAGTACACACAGTTATGATAGTTAAGATTATATCAAGAATTCTATTCTTTTCAAACTTTATTTTACAAATAAATACAATTGCAAAATTAATCAATGCAACAAACAGCAGTTGAAAGAATCCCTCTCTGGCATATCTTGAGTAGGAATAATCCGGTGGCAGCATATGACCATTTCTGTTAAACAGCATAGTAATCTGGACACCGCAGAAAAATACATATATAACAGACATGAGTGATGTAAATGTTATTGCAGTAATAGGCTGTGAACGTCTAAGCTTTCCATCATACAGCTTAAGCTTTCTATCGCATACAGTTCTGGCTACAGCATATGAACCAATAAATCCAATAACAAATGTCAAAAACATTTTAAACAATACTTCCATATCTGCCGACGAATCAAATACATTTGACAGAATATTTTTGAAAACTACATCCGCACTTACCAGCAAAACACCGACTACAATAAGCAGTGGCACTGCAATAATTAAGCCTTTGACAATCTGGCTCTTGACTGAATCCTCCTCCTGCTCCCAGCTATCACTATCTTCCTTCTGTTTCCTATAATCCAAAAATGGGCTTGGAATATGTGAGACACTAACACACATAAATTCAAGTATAGCGATTATTCCTCTCAAAAGTCCCATATTTTCAATGCCGTAAAACTTCTTGATAAAATATACCATAATCAGCAGAAGTATTCCCACCTTGCCAAAAAAATGAAGAAATCCACTGTCTGTAAGCATAATTGATATACTTATCAACACACAGCACACTGCATACAAATAATCTGTGAACACAATATCATATTTCTTAATCTTCGTTATGTATCCACATGCTATCACCACAGCTATTACAAATACTGGAAATGTAATTCCTGCAGGATTCCTAAACATGCACAGCAAATAGATAAAACCCATTACAATACTCATTCTTGCTATTCTATTCATTCTCATCATCTCCTTCTACATACTCTAATATATCTCCAGGCTGACAGTCTAAAGCCTTGCATATCTCGTTCAGCGTGGAAAATCTTATGGCCTTCGCCTTGTTATTCTTAAGTATTGACAAGTTAGCCATTGTTATATCAATATCAGATGCAAGCTCCGTCACGCTCTTCTTACGGCGCGCCATCATCACATCCAGGTTCACATTAATTCCCATAGATATAGCAGCCTCCATTCTTATATTGTAAAATCGTTTTCCTGTTTATATGTAACAGCTTTCTCAAACACCTGTGAAAGCGTTATTGAGAAAAGCCCTGCTATAAAAAATACAATTATTATAACAAATGTTGCCGGTGTTATTACAAATATAAGTCTTACAGCTGATAATATAGCAATTCCAAATGCACATGATGCCATTCTTCTCAGTGAATCAACATTGGTCATAACGAAACAATCATTATCAAGAACCGTCTTAAATATGTGTCTAAGTTCTCTTAATATAAGTGCGGACATAATACCCGACGCTGAAAACAACACACACATAACCTCATAATTATTCTTTATATTAGGATAATTCCTGCCTGCAATTCTGAAAATAGCTGGTACACATATGGTTACACCCACTGCACACCAAAACATAAAATCCAATACCAACTTGGTAAATCGTGGAATTCTCATCTTACAACCTCCATTTATTTTCTATATTGTAAAATGAGTGTATCATAGTTTTGATTGAATTTCAATATATATTTATCGTTTTTCAATAAATAGTTCCATGTCTCTTGTACCCTTCACCAAATATTTCAGTTGCTGAAGTCACAATCATAAATGAATTTAAATCTATCTCCTTTACAATTTCTTCAAGCTGTGGAAGCTTCTGTCTCTTAATTACGCACATAATAATTTCCTTATCATTACCTGTATATGCGCCTCTTCCTTCAAGAAATGTTGCTCCAACGCCAATTTTATCAAGAAGAATTTTCACAATTTCACGATTCTTATCACTAATTATATAGATAAGCTTCGCCTCGTCGCTTCCATATAGAACCTTATTCATCACCATTGAGGTTGCCATAACAGATATTCCTGCATATAATGCCGTATCAATATCTCTAAATACGATTGCAGAAATGCTCACAATAACAACGTCAGTAATAAGGAATATCGCTCCGGTCTTCATATAGCGGTATTTCAGCTTTAGGAGTCTTACAGCTATATCAGTGCCTTCGGTAGTTCCTCCCAGTCTGAATATGATTCCGATTCCCCAGCCTATGAGAGCTCCTCCAAAAAGAGCTGCAAGCAAAGGTATTTTTGTAACGCATATTCCAAGCTCGGTCATCAGATCAACTGCTATTGATGCGACAGCCAGCGCATATATGGAAATATAAATAAGCTTTTTTCCAAGTCTTCTATAACCAAACCACAATATTGGTATATTTATGGCAAACATAGCTACAGGCATGCTTACCTTAATATAAAATGGTTTATGCAGACGCTGTTAGATAGAATGGACAGAACAAGTATGTACTCTGGTCTTGAGGCCCGTGTTCCTTTTGCTGACAGACGAATTGTTGAGTATATATTTAATGTTCCATTTGATATGAAGACAAAGGATGGTGTTGTCAAAGGTCTTCTCCGACAGGCTGCATCAAGGTATAATCTGCTGCCTGATGAGATACTTTTCAGAAAGAAAAGCCCATATCCAAAGACCTACGACCCTGAATATGAGCATCTTCTATCGTCAAAGCTCCTTGAAATTATGGCTGACTTAAGCCGACCAATTCACGAATTAATTGACTGCAGCAAGCTGCAATTCCTCATTGATAATCCAAAGGATTATGGTAAACCATGGTATGGACAGCTAATGGCCGGTCCTCAGATGATGGCTACTTAATTCAAGTAGATTACTGGCTAACAAAATACAATATAAATATATTTATTTAAATGGTGAACGTATTAGGGGCTGCAGCTGTTTTCCCTCAAGGGCTGCCTCTAAGGTTTCCTCAATCAAATCCACATGCGCTATCATCGAGTTCGGCTTGCTCTTTGAATTATCCTGACCAAAAGGCACAAAATAAACATTTTTCATATTTAGCAGCATACCTATATTCTTGAAGTTAATACCAAGAGCATCATTTGTAGACATTGATATTACAATGGGAAGACCATTTCTCATATGAGCCTTCGCCGCCATCAGCACTGGTGTATCTGTAATCCCGTTGCACAGCTTTGCCATTGTATTTCCGGTACATGGTGCTATAAGCAGCACATCAAATATTCTGTTTGGTCCTATGGGCTCAGCCTGAGAAATGGTTTTCATTCCCTCGTTACCCGTTATGTTCTCTATTTCTGATACAAACTCCGATGCGCACCCAAATCTTGAATTAATATTCATAGTGCTGTTTGAAAAAATCGGTACAATATTTACTCCTTTATCAGCAAGTTTCTTAACTTCTTTCTTTATTTTAGAAAAAGTACAAAAAGATCCTGTTATGGCTAAACCTAAATTGCACTTGCTTAATGACATAAAAAGGCCTCCTGCATATTAATACTTAATAATATGCGGGAAGCCTGATTGTGCTACAAAATATTAGTAATTAACTGCCTCTATTGCCAATGCTAACAACAATGATATATCCACATCTGACGTATTATTGATGTCGTAGGTTACATACGTGGTTCCATCAATTTCAGTATGACCAGCATTCATAATCGCCTCTGTTGCTCCAATTAATTCATAATTGCCACCGGCAAAATCCCCCTTAATCTGCCAGTCATTACAGGAAACGATATAGTTTGGATATACAAATGTAAACTGCTTGCTTACGCTTCCCTTGTGAATTCCTTCGATTTCGATATCGTATTGTGGCATATATGCAGATATTCTCTGTCTTACCACACCAACTTCACTTTTTGTCAGCTTATTGTATACTCGAATCTGATGCCCAAAGGAAAACACCTCTGCTTCCACAAAATACTTTGGCTCCAAATTACCGTCATATATATCGTATGTTGAATTCCATGAAAATATTTTCTGTTTTACTAAAAATCTCATGAGTTCCTCCTCTTCTTAATTATTAACAGGCATCTATAATTCCCTCTCATAACACCACCAATTGTCATGAAGAATATCTGTTTCTCCAACGTTTTTGAATCCAAGCTTCTGATAACATCTCATTGCCGTATGATTTTCTTTGCACACAAGAAGATGGACACCATCACAGCCTCTTAGCCTAAGTTCATCGAGTACCTGTGAAATCATTTTCGTGGCAACACCTTTATTTCTGTAATCTTCTCTTACTGCAACTCTCGCAAGCTCTGCTGCATATGAAAAAGAACTATTCCACATTCTTAGGTTCTCCACCTCAGGGTCTTCATCAATGGACACTACTCCGATAATTTCGTCATCATCATTGGTAATACATAACAGATTTCCCTTTCGCACATCCATGTCAAAAATCTCCTCATTTGGATATTCCATTGACCATGTGCATCCATTTTTTCCTATACAGCTTCTGTACAATTTCATTATTTCTTTTTTATTCTTTTTATCTGCCAGCTTCATATGTACCTCCGATTGTTGCTTTTACTCTCATAATATACAAAATCGGATTGACAGAAAATGTATTCATCTCCTGTCTACCCGATCTATGTAAGCTTCACAGGTACTATTTCTGGGTCAATCCATTAACAATACCAAATGCACTCTTGTAGTATCCCATTCCTGAAACCTTGCCACCCGGCGCAATTGTAAGAACAAGGCATGTCTTATTCACATCATCATAATAATATAGGTCTGTATAATCTTCTCTCGAACTATCTTCATAATAGTAATCATAAATATATGATTTTTGAAGCTTCTTCTCTATGGCATCTCGAGTTTTTCCCATATCTATGCCAAAAAGTGTATAATCCTCATCCGTCCAATAATATCCGACCACATTGCCTATATAGCTCTCCATCACGTATATGTCCTTACATTTGAAAACCTTTACATCCAGTCCTCCGTGAGGTACAGCTTTTGCACCATCCTTCTGTTCCTCAACTGTTGTATCAAATTCCTCGGCCATCATTTCCTTGGTAAATTGTAAATTGTTGTCCATCTTTATCTTCGTTGGAACAATCATTGGCCACACATACGTATATCCAAAATAAATTACGATAAGCACAATTAAAATTGTTCCCAAAAAATTTCTTCGTCCCGGTCTGATAGATTGCTTTTTGTACTTTACGTTATTGCTGCTCTTCTTTTGTGTATTCTTTGACGTTGATAATTCAATTGGTTCATCACCGCTTAAATCAACGTACTTAATCTTTTCCTCATCATTGTACATACACTTCACCTCCCACAGTTATTTTGAAAACTGACTGTTATATAGATTACAATAGAAACCACCCTGTGCTAACAATTCTTCGTGGTTACCCTGCTCGATAACATTTCCATCCTTCATAACAAGAATTATATCAGATTCCTGTATCGTAGACAAGCGATGAGCAACAATAAAACTTGTTCTTCCCTTCATCATCGCTGCAAATGCCTTTTGTATCTTTATTTCTGTTCTTGTATCAATGGATGAGGTCGCTTCATCAAGAATAAGCATTGGCGGCAGAGACAGCATAATTCTTGCAATGCACAGAAGCTGTTTCTGTCCCTGACTCAGGCTTCCCCCATCCTCACCTATTACAGTATCATAACCATTACTTAATCTCTTTATGAAGCCATGGGCATGGGCTGCTTTAGCTGCCTGAATAATTTCTTCATCTGTTGCTTCCGGCTTACCCATGGAAATGTTTTCCCTGATACTTCCTGCCTTCAGCCAGGTTTCCTGCAACACCATTCCAAAGCTCTTTCTAAGGCTGTCCCTTGTAACATGACGGATATCATGACCATTAATCTCTATACATCCGTCCGTTACATCATAAAATCTCATAAGAAGATTAATAAGTGTTGTCTTTCCACATCCTGTTGGTCCAACTATCGCGACTCTTTGTCCCGGCTTTACCTTAAGATTAAAATCTTCTATAAGTTTTTTGTCCTTAACATATGAAAAATACACATGCTTAAGCTCCACACTTCCATCCGCATCCGTGAGTACCACAGCATCTTCGTCGTCCGGAACCTGTGGTTCCTCCTCTATAAGTTCAAATACTCTGCCTGCACAGGCCAAAGCATTTTGAAGCTCGGTAATTACTCCTGATATTTCATTAAATGGCTTTGTGTATTGATTAGCGTAGCTTAAAAAGCATGTGAGCTGACCAACTGAAATACCATTTGTTATGGCCGAAATTGCTCCTGTCAAACCAACTCCTGTGTATACAAGCCCATTAATAAATCTTGTTGTGGGATTTGTAAGTGATGAAAAGAAAATGGCCTTAAGTGAGCATTTTTCAAGTCTGTCGTTAATCTCGTCGAATTGTTCAAGTGCCTCGTCCTCGTGACCAAATGCCTGTACAATCTTTTCGTTTCCAATCATTTCTTCAATAAGTGCTGTCTGTTCACCTCTTGTCTGTGACTGAAGCTTGAACATTGAGTAGGTTCTCTTGGCAATAAAGCTTGCAACAACAAGCGAAACCGGTGTTATCACAACAACCACCAGTGTTATCTTAACATCTATGGTAAACATAAATATAAGTGTTCCAACAATTGTTATGACACCTGTAAAAAGCTGTGTGAACCCCATAAGTAATCCATCTGAGAACTGGTCAACGTCTGCAATTACCCTGCTCACGACGTCACCATATGGATTGCTGTCCACATATTTAAGTGGAAGCTTCTGTATTCTGTCAAAAGCTCTGTCTCGTATATCCTTTACAATTCCATAGGCCATTTTGTTATTGCTTACGTTCATTATCCACTGTGAAACTGCTGTTATTGCAATAACTATTGCCATCTTAATAATTATTTCTTTGAGTCCGTTAAAATCAACATTTCCTTTGCCTATTATCAGGTCGATTGCATCACCTGTCAGTATTGGAAAATACAATGTTGACACAACTGTCACTGTGGCTGAAATAATTGAGAGAATCATAAACAACTTGTATTTCTTAATATATTTTAATACTTTAAATAATATACTCTTCTGACTCATTTTTCCACCACCTATTCTTCTTTCTTAAACTGCGAATAATAGATTTCCTGATATACCTCGCAGTTTTTGATAAGCTCATCGTGACTTCCTATTCCTGCAACCATTCCATCGTCTAACACCACTATCTGGTCTGCATATTGAATAGAAGCTGCTCTCTGAGATACAATAAATGTTGTAATGTCGTCTTTTATCTCACGAATTGCCTTTCTAAGCTTGGCATCCGTTGCAAAATCAAGTGCTGAAGCACTGTCATCAAGTATTAATATATCTGGTTCCTTAATAACTGCTCTTGCAATTGTAAGTCTCTGTCTCTGTCCACCTGATAGATTCTTTCCTCCCTGCGCAACGTATGACTGAAACTTCTCGTCCTTCTTATCTATAAATTCTTCTGACTGCGAAATCCTTGCAGCCTTCAATAAATCCTGGTCTGTGGCATTGTTTTTGCCCCATTTGAGGTTTTCTTCAATCGTACCCTTAAACAGTACGGCTTTCTGCATTACAACGCCTATTTTGTCTCGCAGTATCTCCATCGGATACTCTCTGACATTTACTCCATCAACATACACAGTTCCTTCAGTTGCATCATAGAATCTTGGAATTAGATTCACAAGTGAAGATTTTCCTGAACCTGTGCCGCCGATTATTCCTATTGTCTGTCCTTTTTTAACTGAAAGATTGATTCCACTAATGGCGTTTTCACCACCACCTGCGTATTTTAGTGCTACATTCTCGAATCTTACAGCCTCATCTGTTTCTTTTACTTTCGGTGCATTCTTAGGAAATTCCATAGTAGACTTAAGCTCGAATATTGACTGAATTCTTCCTGCACTTGCAAATGCCTTGGTTACAGTAATTATGAGATTTGCCAGCTTAATAAGCTCTACAAGAATTTGAGACATATAGTTTACAAGAGCAACAACGTCACCTGTTCCAAGAACGCCTGTGTCAACCTTAATCGCACCTGACCAAATAAGAGCTGCCGTTGCAAGATTAATTATCACATAAGTCATTGGATTCATAAGAGCTGATATCTTACCAACCTTCATCTGTATATTTGCAAGCTGTACTGTGCTGCTGTTGAAATTGTCTATTTCCGATTTTTCTTTGTTAAATGCCCTGATAACTCTGGCTCCGGTAAGATTTTCCCTTGTAATTCCAAGGACCCTGTCAAGGCTTCCCTGAACCTTTTTATACATTGGAATCGTAATAAGCATTATTCCAAATACTACTATGGAAAGCAATGGAATTGTTACAACAAATATAAGTGCAGCCTTTATATTAATCTTAAATGCCATTATCATTGCACCAAATACAATAAATGGTGAGCGCAGAAATAGTCTGAGCACCAGATTCACACCTGACTGCAGCTGGTTAATGTCACTGGTCATCCTTGTGATCATTGTAGATGTACCAATTGTGTCTATTTCTGAATAGGATAACCCCTGAATATGTGCAAATAATGAGTGTCTAAGTTTGGTAGCAAAGCCCACCGCCGCCTTCGCAGAGAAATACTGTGCGGTAATTGAGCATGCCAGACCTATAATACCCAAGAATACCATAATAATACATCTCTCGATAATGTAGCTTCTATCGCCATTCTTAATACCTACGTCTATTATGTCAGCCATAATCAGTGGTACAAGAAGTTCAAATGAGGCTTCCAAAAGCTTGAACAATGGTCCTAATATGCTTTCTTTCTTATAGCTTCCCAAATATCTAAACAAACTTTTCATTAATGACTCCTTAGTTTCTGCCAAATTCTGATAATACTAATCCCGGATTCTTGTCTATAACCATATTGACACTCCAGCTATTTACAAAGATTAGCAATGGATTGTCTCTTAAATCCTTAATCTTCTTCATATCGGATGTACCAATTATCCTGTTAACATCTATATCCTTGCTCTCTATCCATCTTATATGCTCATATGGAAGTGGCTCTAATCTAATTTCAACATTGTATTCATTCTCAAGTCTGTATTTGAGAACATCAAACTGAAGCACACCTACTACTCCTACTATTATTTCCTCCATTCCTGAATTAAATTCCTGGAATATCTGAATTGCGCCTTCCTGCGCTATCTGATTGACACCCTTTACGAACTGCTTTCTCTTCATTGTATCAATCTGTCTTACTCTCGCAAAATGTTCAGGTGCGAAGGTCGGTATTCCCTCAAACTCAAATTTCTCATTTGATGAGCATAGTGTATCACCAATGGAGAAAATGCCTGGGTCAAATACACCGATAATATCGCCGGCATAAGCCTCCTCAACAATGTGTCTTTCCTGTGCCATCATCTGCTGTGGCTGTGAAAGCTTAACCTTACGTCCTCCCTGAACATGATTAACATCCATGCCTGCTGTGAATTTTCCTGAACAGATTCTCATAAATGCAATTCTATCTCTGTGAGCTTTGTTCATATTTGCCTGGATTTTGAATACAAATGCAGAAAAGTCTTCCTTAAATGGATTAATTTCGCCCTTGCTTGACATTCTTGACAATGGTGATGTTGTCATATCAAGGAAATGTCTTAAAAATGTCTCTACACCAAAGTTGGTAAGTGCTGAACCGAAGAATACCGGCGACAGGTCTCCTGCCTGTACCTCGTTCAAATCAAATTCTGCACTTGCTCCATCAAGTAACTCAATATCTTCCTGCAGCTTATCGAACTTTTCCTGTCCTATTTCTGCGAGAAGCTCTTCGCTGTCTGCAGCAAGCTTTCTCTCATCTACTTCCTTTTGTCCATTCATTGCCGCAGTAAATGTTGATACTACATTTTCTTTTCTCTCAAATACGCCCTTGAATTCTTTTCCTGATCCAATAGGCCAGTTAATTGGGCAGGTTTTTATTCCAAGTACATTTTCAATATCGTCCAATAATTCAAATGGATCATTAGCTTCTCTATCCATTTTATTGATAAATGTAAATATTGGTATGTGTCTCATAACGCAGACCTTAAATAGCTTAATTGTCTGCTTCTCAACACCCTTAGAGGCATCAATAACCATAACTGCTGAGTCAGCAGCCATCAGTGTTCTGTAAGTGTCTTCAGAGAAGTCCTGATGACCTGGTGTATCCAGAATATTTATACAGAATCCATCATAGTTGAACTGTAGTACTGAAGATGTTACAGATATACCTCTCTCCTTCTCTATTTCCATCCAGTCGGATACTGCATGTTTTGCTGTTTTTTTACCTTTTACGGAACCTGCTAAATTAATTGCTCCTCCATATAACAAAAACTTCTCTGTAAGTGTTGTCTTACCTGCATCGGGATGAGATATAATTGCAAATGTTCGTCTCTTTTGTATTTCACTTGTATAATCTGGCACCTTAGTGTCCTCCTAAATTCAAATTAATATTTTTCCATACAATATAATACCTTTTTTGTAAATATTAGTAAAGGCTTTTATAAGAAAGAATCATGTAAAAGAAAGAACCATGTATCATTGCTGACACATGGTTCTGATATGCTATTATTATACTAACTCAAGTAATACTTCCATAGCTGCATCGCCTTTTCTCTGTCCGATCTTAACGATTCTTGTGTATCCACCGTTACGATCAGCATATTTAGGAGCGATTTCTTCGAATAATTTCTGAGATAAGTCGATTTCCTTAGTAGCTTTCTTCTTACCAGCTGCTGTTGTAGGAACTTCCTTTACAGTGTAAAGAACTTTGAGCATTTCTCTTCTAGCATGAAGACGTGAAGGCTTATCCTTCTTGATTGTCTTGTCAATTTCATCGTAAACTGTAACTTTCTTACCATCTACAACTTCCTTAACTCTCTTTCCGTCTTTATCTTTACGAGCTACTTTAGCTTTAACTGTAACTTCTTCAAAATTATCTTTTTCTCTAACTGCCATAGCAATTAATCCTTCAGCAACCTTGCGAATTTCTTTCGCTCTAGTCTCTGTAGTAACAATCTTACCATTCTGGAGTAATGTTGTTACCTGGCCTCTGATTAACGCTTTTCTTTGACTAGCAGTTCTTCCGAGCTTTCTATATCCTGCCATTATGCTATTGCCTCCTTTACTATGAACATTAACCGATTAATCTTCATTAGGTTGTAACTGTAAACCTAATTCTTTCAACTTGTTAAGAACTTCTTCTAAAGATTTCTTTCCAAGATTTCTTACCTTCATCATATCTTCAGGAGTTCTGTTTGTTAACTCCTCAACTGTATTGATTCCGGCTCTCTTTAAACAGTTGTATGAACGAACAGATAACTCTAATTCGTCTATGTTCATTTCTAACACTTTAACTTTTTCGTTAACTTCTTTTTCTACCATGACATCTGTATTCATAGCAATCTCTGAAAGGTTAATGAATAAGTTTAGATGTTCATTAAGAACTTTAGCTGCCAAACTAACTGATTCGTCTGGTGCTAATGTTCCATTTGTATATACTTCTAAAGTTAATTTATCAAAATCTGTAATCTGACCAACACGTGTATTCTGGATTGATAAGTTAACACGCTCTACTGGTGTGTAGATTGAATCGATTGGAATAACACCGATTGGTGTATCTTCTCTCTTATTCTTGTCTGAACTTACATATCCTCTACCTTTAGTGATGGTTAATTCCATATTCAATCTGCTATCAGCTCCACCATTAAGTGTTGCAATAACAAGGTCTGGATTAAGGATTTCAACATCTGCATCTACGCGAATATCTGCAGCTGTTACAACACCGTCACCAGTCTTCTCAATATAGGCTGTCTTAGGTTCATTAGTACTGCTGTCATTCTTAATTGCTAAAGACTTTATATTCATAATGATTTCAGTTACATCTTCCTTAACACCAGGAATTGAACTAAACTCATGAAGAACACCATCAATCTTTACCTGACTAACTGCGGCACCTGGTAATGAAGAAAGCATAATTCTTCTTAATGAGTTACCAAGTGTTGTTCCGTAACCTCTTTCAAGAGGT
>CAZBKO010000039.1:0-727 GCA_964492545.1 uncultured Lachnospiraceae bacterium | reverse complement strand
ACAACGAACTTACCATATTTTTTGTCTTCTGATATCTCTACAATATCAATGTTTGGTTTTTCAAAATCGAACACTATAAAGCCCCTCCTTTTTTCAATTTTAGGAATTGCCTAAGCCTATTTAGAATATAATTCGACAATAAGCATTTCATTAACAGGAACGTCTATGTTTTCTCTTACAGGTAACTCTTTAACTGTACCCTTAAGAGCTTCATGATCTGCTTCAAGCCACTCTGGAACCATTCTTCCATCAGTTACTTCAAGAACATCTTTGTATCTCTGTGATGATTTGCTCTTTTCTCTGATTTCGATTACGTCACCAGCTTTAACAAGGTATGAAGGAATGTTAACCTGCTTGCCATTAACTAAAACATGCTTATGGTCAACGATCTGTCTTGCTTCTTTTCTTGTTCTAGCCATACCTAAACGATATACTACATTGTCAAGTCTGAGTTCAAGTAATACCATTAAGTTATCACCTGTCATACCCTTCATTCTAGTAGCTTTTTTAAAGTAATTTCTGAAAGGCTTCTCAAGTACTCCGTATATAAACTTAGCTTTCTGCTTTTCTCTTAACTGAAGACCATACTCGCTTAACTTCTTGTTTGCTCTATTTAATTTTCTATTTGATTTCTTATCTATTCCTAAAAAGACTGGATCTAAGTCAAGTGATCTACATCTTTTGAGAACAGGAACTATATTAACTGCCATTTACGATCGCACCTCCT
>CAZBKO010000038.1:0-18172 GCA_964492545.1 uncultured Lachnospiraceae bacterium | reverse complement strand
GAAACTTGACAAAAAAGGAAAATGCTGAGAATAGTGTTAATTAATCAGTGTTTCCTTAGATAAAAGCATAACTACAAGCTCCATATTTAGAGGATGATCTTCACACACCAAAATGTTTTTTCCCTCAAATGTAACAAGCTCCTGTTTCTCCTCCACCTCAGGGTTATGAGTAATATTCGATGGTATCTCAACTATTACTTCCGTTCCAACGCCCTTTTCACTGTTAATTTCAATTGTACCCTTCATAACATCAACTATATTTTTAACAATTGTCATTCCAAGACCTGAGCCATCATTTTGATAACTGTCAACGTGACCTTCCTGCTCAAATGGCACATATATTCTTTTTAGAAATTCCCTGCTTATTCCTATTCCATTATCACGAACAGAAAATCTGTTTACTACCTTATCACTACTTTTTGAAACATTAGAAATTTCAAATTTAATGCTGCCACCTGCATCTGTGAATTTAACTGCATTTGTTAGGAGATTAATAAATATCTGATTAAACCTGTTTTTGTCTATATCTACAAAAATACTCTTGTCTTCTATTTTATTATCTATTGTAAGACTGATATTTTTGCTTTCTGCTACAGGTCTCATATATTGTGCTATGTTATCAAGCATAACTGCAATATTCTGAGCCTCGTTGACCAGCTTAAGTTTGCCTTTTTCAATGTTTGATACATCTAGCACATCATTAATCAGTGATAGCAAATACTCTCCTGATGAATATATTTTTTTCATGCAATCTAACATTTTGTCTTTATCTGCTGCTTCCCTAATACACACATCTGATAGTCCAAGAATTGCATTCATTGGAGTCCTCATATCATGACTCATTCTAGCCAGAAAATCTATGCGAAGTTCATTAACTCTGTTTAACTCTTCTTTTGCGATTTTATCCTTTTCTTCTGAAATGTCACTTAATATACAGAGCATTTCCTTCTGACCACTGTCTCCTATTATTATCTGTGAAATATCTCTAATCCACATCTCCTTTCCATGAGTGTTAACAATCTTGTATTCATAAGTTACAAGTTCACCCATTGGCGAGCTCATAAGAATTGAATCGGTATCGCTAAGTGTGTCATAGAATTCCGGAGGAATAAATTGAAGGTAGTCTATTCTTTGATTTGCTATTTTTTCATCGTCGATTCCCAGTGCTATATTAGCTATTTTGTTGGCATACAGTATTGGATATCCTCTCTGGGGACTACATTTGATAATTCCACATGTAACGCTGTTATATATACTTTTATTCAACTGGCTTTGCAGCTGAAGCTTCTCCTCGTATTTCTTTCTTACATTCGTTATACCAAGTTCAACTGCCGACATAATTCCTTTAACACGGCTGCACACAAGATTGGATACAAATGGTTTTGTAACAAAGTCATTTGCTCCTGCATCCAAAATTTTCTGCATTACAGATTCATTATTTTCTGTTATAGCTATAATAGGAATAAGTGAATATCTGCTATCCTGACGTACCTTTTTAATTAATTCATATCCATCCATGACTGGCATAAAAATATCTGTTACTATTATTCCAACTTCATAAGTATTAAGTTTTTCATATGCTTCTTCGCCGTTTTCTGCTTCAACTATCTGATAATCTTCATAAAAGTATTCTTTAAGAATTGCTCTGTTTATTTCAAGATCATCTACAATTAACATTATCTTGTTCATATATGCCTCCAATTAGTCAAGTATCGTCTTCTTAAGTGTCTTATATAATGTATCTGTATCTATAGGCTTCGTTATATGTTCATTCATACCGGCCGCCATTGATGCTGAAATATCCTCAGTAAATGCATTTGCCGTCATCGCAATAATTGGTATTTTCCCTGCATCCTCTCTGTCCAATTGCCTAATGATCTTAGTTGCTTCATATCCACCCATGACCGGCATCTGCACGTCCATAAGTATTGCTGAATAATATCCATTGTCTGAGGCCTCATACTTCTCAACTGCTTCTTTACCATTTCTCGCGCAATCAACCTCAAATCCAACCATCATAAGTAATTCCACTGCAATATCGAGATTAAACTCTGTATCATCAACTAATAACAGCTTCATGCCCGTAAAATCATAATCTTCTTCATCTGCATTTTCACTTACATATGCTTTTCCTCTAATTGCCATCAAAATGTTAAACATTGTTGACTGAAATATAGGTTTGGTTATAAATATATCTGCACCTGCACCTTTAGCTTCATCCTCTGCACTATTAATATCATAAGCAGAAATAATAATTATCTCTGTGTCATTTGATATTTCCCGTAATCGCCTTGTAACTTCGATACCATCCATATCAGGCATCCTGAGGTCAACCATACAGGCATCATATATTTTATTCTCCAATTTTGATTTCTCAAATAACAAAATTGCGTCTTTTCCATTATCAGCTATATCAAATCCAACACCAATTCTTTCAAGTATCGTTGATAAGTATTCCAATGTTTCCCTATCGTCGTCAATGGCCAATACTCTTATATCGCTTAATTCTCTATAATTCTCATTGTCATCATGTGCCGGTATATCAAATGGCAGAGAAACCTCAAATGTTGTTCCCTCTCCTTTTGTACTCTTAACGCTGATACTACCATTCATTAATTCCACAAGATTCTTCGTAATTGACATTCCAAGTCCTGAACCTCCGTGATGTAAAGCAGTAGTTGCATCCTCCTGTTCAAAAGGCTTAAACAATCTGCCAAGCATCTCATCACTCATACCGCATCCGGAATCAGAAACAGAAAAGCTTAAATATGCTACATTTTCCTTAATATATTTCTGAGTAATTATAAATTGAATTGTTCCACCTGACTCTGTAAATTTAAGTGCATTGGAAAGTAAATTATTAATAATCTGATTAACTCTCAGCTGATCACCAATAAGGACTTCTTCCGTGACGCCTATCAGTTTCACCTCAAACTCGATATTTTTTTGATGACACAACGAAAAATACATTGTATTAAAGGAAGATATAAACTGCTTTAAATCAAAGCCGTTATGCCCAATAACTATTTTATCACTTTCAATTGCAGACATATCAAGTACATCATTAATAATTCCAAGAAGCATCTTTGAAGAAATCTCGATCTTTTCCAAGTTCTCTTCTACCTTCTTTGGGTTGTCCATATATTTTCTTGTAATAGTCGTTATTCCAAGTATTGCATTCATCGGTGTTCTGATTTCATGGGACATTCTTGACAAAAATTGCGACTTGGCACTGTTGGCATGGTTAGCCATATTGATTGCCTCAGTCAGTTGACTATTTCTCGTCTCTAGCTTCTTTAGTGACTCATTTCGCTGTTTAATATGCAGCACGAATCCGACAATAATTACAACCAGCAATAAAAGTACAACAGCAATCATAGCATTAATAATCTGCTTATAATGCTGGCTGAAAAATGAAACATCCTCATTTATCAAAACCGAGCCCTTTGGTATAACGTTTTTTCCAATATCATATTTCTTCATGACGCTATAATCAAAGTAATACATATTAGGACTTTTATCAACCATCTCAATTGCGCTGCAATCTGTGCCTTCTAATATCTGTTTTACCATTTCTCCGGCAATTTTCCCCGATTCCTTATGGGAAACAATATTGCCTCCAAGAAGTCCCTCACCAATTCCAGACTGAACAAGACGAAACACTGGTACAACTGAATGACTGGTAAGAATATCTGTTACCTCTTTTGAAGAATATGTATTTCCGTCCTTATCTTCACTGCAGATAAGATAAATAACTATTGTATTTTCCTGTATAGCATCAATCTGTTGTATAAATTCATCCTTTGTATATTTTGATGCATTTATCTCCGAAAACTTAAACTGATGATACGCTGAAACATTCTCATAGAACTGCTTTCTTTCACCCTTGCCTGTAACTGTATCATCTACTATTGCAACAATATTTTCAGCATTAGGCATAATCTTCATTGCAATATCTATATTGTCCTGGTACGACATCTCTTCAACCACACCTGTAATGTTATCATCCAGTGCTGCATTTTTAGCTGTCTCAATATCATTAATTCCCTCAAACACTATTGGAATATCATCAAACAGTTCCCTTCTATAGTCAAGTGCAAAATTAAGTGCAGCATCATCTCCAACAATTACTGCATCATACTTGTCCACATGTGAAAGCTCATGCTTAAGGGTCTCATAAAATAGTCTGACGCTTTCATTATCATTAATAACCTTGGTATTCATGAATTTGTAATCTATATACATCTTTTCCTAAGGCCTCTTCTATTCCTTCAATCTGTAATGGAACTGTATCCCACGAATAGGAATAAGAACTTATAAACAGAACCCTTCCACCATTCAAATCTGATTCCACATCATCCCCATAGACTGTAAATGGCTGAAATATCATAATAATTAATATTAATAACAATATCAAATTGTTAAATCTTTTGTATATATTTTTCACAGACTTTTCCTCCCAAATATAATCATTTAATTATAACATCATTGTATACAATTATCAATTACTTCGATTATTGTGATAGAGATTTAGGGAGTTGGTCACTTTGAGTGACAAATTCGGTCACGAAGTGACATTTTCCTTACGAATTTGTGCACATCCCGCAGAGCGTTTTTAATTGATATGACGTAATTTCCTATCAATAAAAAAAACACCAGCGGAAACTATAAGTGTCCACTGGTGGTAAAATCATATCATTTCTATTAATGCATCCTTTGATTGTCCTCCAACCTTTCTCGTTGTAACTTCGCCATTTTTAACAACCATAAATGTTGGAATTGACATAACATTGTACTTAATTGCAAGCTCCGGTTCTTCATCAACGTTTACCTTGCATACCTTTATATCTTTCCTTTCTTCTGCCAGCTCTTCAACAATTGGCAGCATCATTTTACATGGTCCACACCATGAAGCCCAAAAATCTATAAAAACTGTCTTATCCGCCTCTAATACTTCTCTTTTAAAACTATCTGCCTTTACCTGGATTGCTCCCATTATAATCTACCTCCTTATTACGATTTGAATAATATATATTGCTGCTGCAGCTATACATAGTATAGCCCCGGTTAGCCAAAAATATTTAATATATTCACTGTCTGCACCTGCAATTTCACATATTCCTTTTATGATGCTCGCACTTACAAGTGTTGCAATTCCTGCATTGTACACATTAAAACTTATTCTTCTTATCTTTAATCGCTTTGGTAAAAACACCATAATTAAGTATACCGCGCCACCCAACAGCATAGGTATAGCAAACACATAGCTCATATATATCGATGTTATTCCATGTCCAAAATGATTATATACTCTGGCAAACACTGCCAGAAATGCTGCAGCGACCATACTCCACATTAGACCATTTAAGCATCTTTTCTGATTCATATTATCCGATGTATACAATGTCACTCACTCTCCTCTCACTGCCTGCACTATATCCTCCGATTGGATTATTAATTACTTTACCATTGAACCACATAGTTGTAGAACCGCCGCCATCAAGATTATATGCCTCTGTACATCCTGCATCCTTTAAAACATTTGCAAGCTCGTACAAGCTTAGTCCTGCGCTCTTAGACGTTCTTCCATCTGAAACAACCATAACATAATGTAATGGTTCCACCATTCCTATTGCAGTTCTCGGATTGCTGTTTGAAGATTGCTTAACCTCATCATTCTCATCAACCATCAGACTGCCCTCACTTATTAATCCTGGTCCAAATGAAAGTATCTGCACAGCGCCATTTTCATACAATGTATCTGCACTTACATCTCCCTGGACAATAGTCTCACAGTCACCACTGTCATATATTACAAAGGATTCATCACTGCTGTTGCCTATATTTTCTCTATACAGCACACCATTTCTAAGAACATAGCCATAATCTCTAAATCCATAATAATCGCCATTTATAGCTAAAATAGCATTATTGTCCTCCGCCATATCTGATGTTGTCTGCTTGACATTTCTTCCATAGGCCTTGTCAGCAAAAGCAGTCTTAAGATATGTTATATCGCTGACAATTATATCTGCAATATATACGTCTGTGTCATTCACCCGCTTCTGAGTGATAGTTATCTGGATATTGTCGTCCTTATATGAATTATCATTTACTTCTGCCTGACTCTCGTCTGTTTCTTCTTCCTGCTCTGTACTGTCCATATTTGTGGTCTCTGCATATATTCCACCATTTTGAACATTTTCTATTTCACGGTCTTCTATTACAAACACCTTCAATAGCACAAATGCAGTGGCACCGCATAAAAGAATTCCATAGACTATAGCAAACAAAAAAGGATACTTATTTTTCACTATATGCACCTCCTAATGTTATTAATATAGTCAAAAATGGTGTACATTTTTTGTACTTAATGTGTTTAAAATTTGAAATTTTTCATAATTCTTCTATATTTTTTTCAGATTATATGCCCACTTTGCAGCTGCACTGCCAATAATAATTACATATCCTGCAATACTGTATATATCCGGAAGCTGTCCAAGGAAAAACATTCCAAGCAGTGCCGCAAATATAACCTGAGAGTAATCAAACACTGAAATTTCCTTAGCAGGTGCTTTAGTGTAAGCCTTAGTAATGCACAGCTGTCCGCCTGTAGCAGCAATACCTGCAAGCATCAATATTCCAAACTGCTTTAGTGTCATTGGTTCATACATCGCAATCATAAACGGAAATGTAACTACACATGAAAACACTGAGAAAAACATTACAATAACAGGGCCCCTCTCACCATGTTTTCCGAGCTTTCTTACAAATGTATATGCAACCCCTGCGCCAAGTCCACCTGCAAGACCAATTAGTGCATATACAAAATTCATATGAAATGACGGCTTCACAACAAGCAGCGCACCAATAAATGCAACAGCAACTGTACCCCATTCAAAGGAATTAGCCATTTCCTTTAGGATAAATACAGAAGCAATTATTGCAAAAAATGGAGATAGCTTGTTGAGCATATTGGCATCTGATATATTCATCTTATCTATGGCATAAAAATTGCATATCAAACCTGTAGTACCGCAAACACTTCTCATAAAAAGTGATGGCATACTTCCTTTTTGAATTCTGAAGCCCTCATTGCTTCTTGCGAGCATTGTTAATGATACCACAGCTGCAACAGCATTTCTAAAAAATGCTTTTTCCATTGTCGGCAAATCACCTGAAAGTCTGACAAAGAAAGTCATCAATGCAAAGAAAAAGCCTGCTGCAATTATATACACAATACCTTGATTTCTATTACTCATTATTTGTCACCAGCATTTTTATCATATTATCAAAGGTAAACTCCTTGAGATTCATAAGCTTGTCCTCAAGAAGATTAAGATTAATATCTGAATGTTCAACCTCTCTTGCATATCTGTATGCAATATTTATAACATCACTATTTTTGTCTGACTCATATATTCTCTGTATAAATACAGTGCTGACATATGCCAGCTTTATTTTCGCAAATGGAAGTCCATCATATACTGCTCCTGTAAAATACGTATATACAAAATATACCATTAGCTGCTCAGCCACAATTTCATCCATTGTATTACATTTGTTCTGATTCGAGCCTATTTTTTTCACAGCTGTATCAAGAACCTCACACCAATTTTCTCTCAAATGCTCCAATCTTAGTAAAACCTTGAACTGCTTTTTCATCAGTTTAGTATCAGAACTAAAATCGTATTTTTCATTCAGCTGTTCTATGCATTTCGCTCCATGAATATCGGACCTGTATCTCAATATAACATTTTCAATATCACATTCTCATCCATCAATACTTCGCTTTTGAATATCATGCGCAAATGCCAGTACAATATTCATTCTGTTTTGAATACTAATGGTTCTGTCCTGAAGTGTATCTAAAATATAATCCCTTGAATCCATGAGCATTGTAAATAATATATAGTCAAAATCTTCATAGGTTTCCTCATCAACACTGTTGTCACGGCTAATCAGGCTGACCTTTTCTCTGTTGTTAAGTATTATAGATGCAGCATGGGGACAGGATAGAGATAATGATACTTCTCTCAAACCCTCATATTCTTCAATATGCCTCGGATATGTACGGCAGGTCTTACATAGCATATTCTTTCCTGCCTATGAATAAATATCACACAAATTATCATCGCTAAGAAATGCGCATCTTCCATTATACTGTTTAAAGCACTGCTCATCCCAGTTAATATCATTATGTAATCTATTTCCAAATGACGACTTAAATCTTTTATACCTGTCAATTGATTTATCATCAATCATAATACTCCATCCGGCACAGCATGTGTCTTCACATGAATCTGCTATACATCCGAATCTGTCGTAATAATCAGGATAATTATACTTCATTCTTTACAACCTTCTTCTGTTCAATGAAATTAAATATAAACATTGCTAAAATTGCACTTATTGTACCTGTAACTGCTCCTGCAAGCACATCTGTAGGAAAATGAACTCCAACATACAATCTTGAAAATGCTATAAGAAATGCAAGGATAAGAGCTGGAATTCCATATTTCTTTGGAAGCTTTTTGAACATTACAACACCTGCAGCAAATGAACTTCCTGTATGACCTGATGGGAATGAAAAATCAGACTGCTTTTCAATGATTCTATTTAAACCATCAATCACTTCATAAGGTCTTGTCCTGCTAATAAGATTCTTAAGAATCAGATTATTAATAATAAGTGATCCAACCAGTGCCATTGCTGACATAATACCAACTTTTCTTGTCTTCTTAAAACATAACAACAATATTGTAAGTGCAATCCATATAATTCCTGCATCTCCAAGATGGGTAATCCCCTTCATTACAGGACTAAGAATCCCATTTCTTAAATTGTCCTGAATCCACAATAAAATATCTCCATCAATATTTGTTAACCAATCCATAACTTAACCTATTCCTTTATAGATAATTCCAAGTATAAATACAAGAACCGTAAGAGGTACATAAATATATCTTGCAACAGCTATAAATCCTTTCCCTGTTTTTTTCTTTCTTCCTGTGTCTATTTCTTCCTTTATTTTCCCATTACCAAGTGCATAATATATAGAAAATGCACCATATACTGCACCAAATGGCACTACAAAAATAGTTACAATATCCATGAAGCTTCCAACACTGGCCTCATCTTCTATAAACACGCCAACTGCCATACAGATTACTGCACACATCACAACTGCAAGCTTTCTGTTCATCTTAAATCTAAACTGAATACTTTCAATAAATGATTCAAACATATTCATAAGTGATGTAACACCTGCAAATAATACAGATGCAAAGAATATCACGCCCATCAACCTGCTAAGCGGCATTTTCTTAAAAATCTCCGGTATAATTAAAAACATAAGTGAAGGTCCCTTTGATGGTTCAATGCCAAAGGCAAATACTGCCGGCATAATTGCAAGAGCTGATAAAAGTGCTGCAATTGTATCAAATACTGCCGTTCTTATTGACGCCTTGAGCACGTCCTCCTTCTTTTCAAGGTATGAACCGTAGGTTATCATGCCTGCTCCAATTATGGATAATGAAAAGAATGCCTGCCCCATAGCCATAATCCATGTCTCTATTTTAAACAGATATTCCCATTTAGGAAGGAATAAAAACTTATATCCCTCAATTGCTCCATCTAACATGCTTACTCTCACTGCAAGGACTGTGAATAAACAGAAAAATATTGGAATAAGTATTTTATTAATCTTCTCAATTCCGGCAACCTTTCCTGCCACAAGGATTACTGCTGTTATAATTATCACTGCAAAATGCCAGCCAATACTTCCAAATTGTCCTGTCGCCTGTGAAAAATAGCTTGTACTTCCACCTGCAAATATATCACCGGAAATAGAGCCCCACAGGCTTCGCAGTACCCAGCCAATGATAATTCCATATCCAATTGCAATCCCAAGTGCTCCAAACAATGGAATCCATCCCACTGCACTACCTGCTTTACCAAACCTTCTATCCTTCCAGCACAGCTTGTAGGAGCCTAAAAGACCTGTTCCTGAATATCTTCCAAGTGCAAACTCACCGGATAATCCTACATATCCAAACAATAATACAAATAGCAGATATGGTATTAAAAATGCTGCTCCACCATACTGGCCAAGTCTGTATGGAAACATCCATATATTTCCAAGTCCTACTGCTGACCCTACACATGCTAAAATAAATCCCAGTGTACTGTTAAATCTTCCATTTCCTTCTATGCTGTCTTTCTTTCGTTCTTTATGTTTCATTAGTAATTTCCTCTCTACTTATATGTCAAATGGCACCTAACCATTATAACAAAAAAACAGGTATAGTCAATGTTAATAACACTTGACTATACCTGTAATTATTACCTGTAATTAAACATTAGCCTTAAAGAATTTCTCAAGTGAAGCTGCCATAGCATCTTCGTCTTCACCTTCTACTTCAACTGTAACTTCCATGCCACATTTAACTCCAAGTGCCATAATAGCCATTAATCTAGTTAAGTCTGCACTCTTTCCGTTGCATGTCATTACTGCCTTTGAATTAAATCCCTTAGCTGCCTTTACCAGAAGTCCTGCTGGTCTTGCGTGAATTCCTACCTCGTCTGTTACTGTGTAATTAAATGATTTCATGATAAATTCCTCCATATATTATTATTTTATTAATTGCAATTTAGTAAATCCGTCCGTAATGCCTTCATTAGATACGCTCTCGCACACCATATCTGATATTGCCTTGAGCTCCTCACAGGCATTTCCCATAGCAACCGCTACATCTGCACATCGTATCATCTGCTCGTCATTCATACTGTCGCCAAATGCAATGGTGTCTGAAAGATTATATCCATAATACTCACATATCCTCTTCATTCCATCGCCCTTATCAAGACCTTTCCTGATAATCTCACCATTATATATACTATTATACCCGGCAAAGGCGTGCACTACAAATGTAAATTCATCCTCCAACTGATTCTTAACCGGTTCAAGATTTCCAAGGTCTGTACAGGTGAAGCATATCTTATATGCCCCCGTATGCTTGTACTCGTCATATCTTAAAATATTCAAATTGCTTTCTAATTCCTGCTGCATTCTTTCCAGTTCAGAATTGGAGCCCTTCTTATCAGAACCTGCAATAAGCTCTTCCATCTCTTTATCAATAAATATTCCATCTTCACTTTCAATTCTGCAAAATACATTATTCTCATGAAATATTCTAAGACATCTCTGCACTGTTTCCTCAGACATCAAATCGTCAAATATAACCTTGCCCATGGCCTCTACATGTGCTCCCGCACTGGCAATAATTCCATCAAAGCCTATATCAAGAATATCTTTATCAATTATCGGCATGTTCCTACCAGTACATATTACCATTTTATGACCATTTTTTCTAGCCCTTCTTACAGATTCTACGGTTTTTTTTGAAGGTTTTCCCAACGACTCTACTAGTGTTCCATCTATATCTAAAAATACTATTTTTTTGTCCATCATTTCTCCGCCTTTCTCTATTTTTCTTTTATATCAGCGGACTCTATTTAAAATTAGAAATGAAATCCGTAACCTCTTCTCTGGATGGCATAACACATAAGGCGCCTTTTCTTGTCGTTATTATTGATGCTGCTGCACTGGCAAACTGGAGCATCATTATAATCTGTTCCTTACCTAAGCTTTCCTTATCCCATTTGGATAAAAATGATAAACAGCTCCCAAAAAATGTATCTCCGGCTCCTGTTGTGTCGATTGTTGCCTTCTGAAGATAGGCGCCCATTGGAATAACCATATCATCAAAATAAGCTGTACAGCCTTTGCTTCCCGCAGTCAACAAAATAAGATCAATATTGCTGAATTTTTCTTTTAGGTAAGCAATTCCGTCCTCTGTATTTCTTCCTGTCATAAATGTAAGTTCATCATCCTCAATTTTAAGAATGTTACATTTGCTGCATCCGAAAAGCATTTTCTCTTTTGCCTTATCTAAATCCTTCCACAATGGTTTACGAAGATTTGGATCAAATGATATGATACAATTTGCTTCTACAGCTGCATCAATTGCCTTAACCGTCGCATCAAATACTCCGTCATGCGTCATTGAAAGTGTTCCAAAATGGAATATTTTACTATTTTTAATTATGTCTGTATTGACCTCATCTGCTGTAAGCATCATATCGGCGCCAGGCTCTCTGTAAAATGAGAAGCTTCTGTCTCCTGCTTCATCAGTACTTACTATTGCAAGTGTTGTGTAAACATCATCATCTATTTTAAGTCCTGCGCTGTCAATTCCAATCTCATCGATTGTCTTTTTAAGCTTATCACCAAATGCATCCTTTCCAACTTTTCCTATAAATGCTGTTTTGCATCCTAATTTATTTGCCATGGCAAGAACATTACATGGTGCTCCTCCTGGATTTGCCTCATATATAACACTTCCATTTTCAGATATTCCATGCTGTCCAAAATCTATAAGTAATTCTCCAATAGCTGTTATATCGTACATAATTAACCTCATTTCTATTGACTACATTGTCATTATCTTCTCGAGTTTCTTAGTATTTCCCTTTGTTTCAATCTTTATTTCAGAATAATCATCTGCATTTGCAACAAGTACAGCAGATATCATTACATATCCCTCTTTCTTGATTGCCTCTGAATCAAAGCTTAAAAGCTTATCTCCTGCCTTAATCTTATCTCCATCCTTTACAAATGCTTCAAAATACTTACCATCAAGCTCCATTGTGTTAATTCCCACATGAATGAGCATCTCCACTCCATCGCTGCTTGTTAAGCATATTGCATGCTTTGTTGGAAATAAGCTTGATACTTCTCCATCAAACGGAGCAACCACATCATTTCCTGATGGTACAATTCCTACTCCTGTTCCAACTATTCCCTGAGCAAATGTCTCATCCGGAATTTCCTGCATTGGAATTACTCGTCCTTCCATTGGACAGTATACTGTATTTGCCTCACACTCTATGGAAACCTGTTCTTCTATTTCAACTGTTTCTTCTTTTGCTTCTTTTTTCTTAGTATCTGTTGTGTCATCTTCTTTGTATATTACCCAGCTGATAATAAATGCAACTGCAAATGATACTGCAAGTTCTATTGCATACCATGCAATAAAATCCGTTGTAATTAAGAAACCGAAAATACCTGTAACTCCATATGCTGTCGCACCGATTCCTGAAAGTGCTGCAATTATTGCTCCGCAAGCACCACCAATCATACCTGCTATAAGTGGCTTGAATTTTGGAAGATTAACACCAAATATTGCCGGTTCAGTAATTCCAAGTCCTGCTGACATGGCTGATGGAATTGCCAATGATTTGAATTTTCTGTTCTTTGTCTTGATTGCAACTGCGAGACAAGCTGCGCCCTGTGCAAAGTTAGCTGCTGATGCTATAGGCATCCATGTGTTAAGTGCTGCAGCACTTGAAAGCATTCCTGCTTCAATTACATTGTACATATGATGTACGCCACAAACTACTGTAAGTGGATAAATAAAAGCCATAAGTGCTGCTCCAATACCAAATGGTAATGTTATAAGTGCCTGAGCACCATCAAGTATGTAATTCTCAAGTGTTGAAAATACTGGTCCAAATAATGTTAACGTTAAATATCCTGTGATTACTACTGTTGTTATTGGAGTTACAAATAAATCAATTACCTCAGGTACATGCTTATGCAGCCATTTTTCAATCTTGCACATAAACCATACTGCTATAATTACCGGTATTACGTGACCCTGATAGCCTGTCATATTAATATCAAATAGTCCAAACCAAACTGAAGCCTGCGGTACGCTAGTACCTTTTTCAATCATATCTGCAACGCTCCATGCATTGGTCAAATCAGGATGCACCATAATCATACCAATTACTGCTCCGAGGAAAATATTTCCACCAAATACTCTTGCTGCACTTATGGCAACTAAAATTGGAAGAAATACAAATGCTGCGTTACTAAATAAGTGAAATATTGTATATGTTCCTGAGCTAGCCATTGAAGGCCAGATCTTTGTAAGTCCTTCTAAAAGTCCCATGAGAAGACCAGATGCAACAATTGCCGGAAGCAATGGAACAAATACATCGCCAAGTGACTTAATCATTCTCTTCCATATTGGCTGCTTAGCTGCTGCTGCCTGCTTAACTTCATCCTTAGTTGATGCGCTTACTCCTGCAACATCAATAAATTCATCATAAACCTTATTAACTGTTCCTGTTCCAATTATCAGCTGAAGCTGTCCGTTATTGGTGAATACACCCTTAACTCCTTCTATGTCCTGTAATGCATACATATTCATCTTGCTGTTGTCTGCAATTACAAGTCTTAATCTTGTCGCACAGTGAGCTGCACTTACTACATTCTTTCCGCCGCCTATATGCTTGCATATTTTCTCGGCACATTTTCTGTAATCCATAATTCTCCTCCTTAGATTAATGAAATCGTTATCCCTCGTTGTCATCATATTATTAGGTCATGTTTTGTGTTGTTTGAATTGTGTTTTTGAAATCGATTACATTTATTATGGTTTTATAATACATCAAAAAAGCCAAATGTAAACTGTGAATTTTACACAATATTTACATTGGCTTTTTGTACATTTTATACAATGATATTTGTAATCAATATCACTTTGTGCTCTCTCTAATAATACAGTCAGCATCAAACTCTATTTTTTTAGCTGACATTTCCTCGCCTTCAAGTATACCAACAATCATCTTGCCTGCTTCCATACCACAGGTCTTATAATGGTATTCAACAGTAGTAAGCTGTGGAAGAATAACATCAGATTTCTGATTATGTCCAATTCCCGTAATCTTTATCTGCTCCGGCACTTTAATACCTTTTTCCCTAAGATACATCATAGCACCCACAGCGATTGAATCCGTGGCACAAAATACTGCATCTACTTTAGGATTTATCTTTAGTACCTTCTCAATAGCTTCATTACCGGATTTCATTTTGAAACCAGTCTCAACTTCTACTACATTTTTCATAGGAAAGCTACTATCAGTTAATGCTTTTTTCACACCCTCATGCCTGTTAAGACCTGCTGCCAGATCCTTGTCTGTTACGCCTATGTAGGCAAAATGTGATGGTTTACTCCTAAGAAGCTCCATCGCCATATCGTAAGCCGCCTGCTTATCATTGAAATATACACATGAAACACCATTTACCTTCTGGCCAACAATAACAATTGGTATATTCAGCGAACTAATAAGCTTCAAAAGTGGCTGTGATACAATAGTGGCCATAAAAATAATACCAGCAACCTGCTCTCTTACCATATGTTCAATATATTTCACTTCTTTTTTTGTGTCATTGTCAGTGTTTGCCAGAATCATCTCATAACCTTTGGATTCCAACACTTCCGTCACTCCTGAAATTACACGTGACACTGATTCCGAACTAATACTTGGCACGATTGCTCCTATCGTTTTTCTTGTTCCCGTTCTCATTGCCCTGGCTGAACTGGATGGAACATATCCTGTCTTTTTAATAACCTGTTCTATACGCTCTCTTTTGTCTGCGCCAAGACTACCATTGTTAAGATATCTGGACACTGCGGCACTTGACACCCCTGCCATTTTTGCGATTTCACTAATTGTCACCTGTTTACCTCCGTGTCTGCTTTCTAGTCACTTAAAAGCCACAAGAACTGATATGGCTTCATTTCTATATCCTGAGCATACATTTGCTCACCATTGATAATATTTGTAAACACACCTTCTTCATTTATCCATGCAATCTTTTCCCAATTGCTAAAGTTAAATAAAGCTATGAGTTTTTTTCCATTCAGCTCTCTCTTAATGCACAAAACTGCTTCCTCATGCACATCAATCGTATTAACCGCTGCATCTGTACTGAATATATCATACTCCTTACGAATAGATGATAGGTTATGAATACCCTCAAATATAGTTCCTTCAACTGTATTCTTATCATGTCTGTTCTTAGCAAGCTCCCAGTTGAATTTACCTCTATGGAGATATCTTGAATCTTCGCGCTTGTCAGGATCATCTTTGTAGGAATAATCATTGAGCTGTGCAACTTCATCTCCACTGTAAATTACAGGAATTCCTGACTGTGTTAACATATATGCATGAAGCATAAGGTCACAATTTACAGAATTATCAAGCATCCAGTCTGTTCTTCTTTCATATTCTGCGGCTTCAATCCCACATAATGACGCCGTCGTGCCACACTGTCTTGCATCTCCTGATGTGGGATCTGCATTATAGAGTTCTCCTCTGGCAATTGAGCCAGGATAATTTCCGGTAAAATACTCACTTAAATACTTCTTATGGGCTCTCTCATCTATATAGTCCTTCTTAAGTGTATCGTAATCAAGACCCCAGCCAATATCGTCATGGCATCTCAAATAATTTAGGAATACGTATTCTTTCGATAAAGAATTAACAGCATCCATTTGTTTTTTTAGTAGTTCTATATTAGCCGAAGCTACACTGTGCCAGGTTGTTGCCATTGTTGTAACATTGTACAGCATATGACATTCAGGCTTCTCCACCGAACCAAAATATGGCACTACCTTTTCAGGCTCCATTACTACTTCTCCCAGTAAAATAACGCCCGGGCATACTATTTCTGTAATCATTCTAAGCATTCTCACTATTGAATGAACCTGCTTTAAGTTTCTGCAGCTTGTACCTATCTCTTTCCAAATATATGGCACAGCATCTATTCTGATAATATCTATTCCTTTATTTGCCAGATTCAACAGGTTGTATGTCATCTCATTAAACACTACAGGGTTTCCATAATTGAGGTCCCACTGATATGGATAAAATGTTGTCATTACAAACTTGTGCATATCCTCTCTCCATGTAAAATTACCCGGAGCAGTGGTTGGAAATACCTGTGGAACTGTTTTCTCATACATTGCAGGAATGTCATAGTTATCGTAACAGAAATATCTGTTAATATACTCGATATCACCCATACGTGCTTTTCTTGCCCACTCATGCTCCTCAGACGTATGATTCATTACAAAATCAAGGCACACACTGATTCCCTTTTTGTGGCATTTTGCTGCAAGTTCTTCAAGGTCATCCATAGTTCCAAGTTCACTTTGAACTGTTCTAAAATCAGAAACAGCATATCCACCATCACTCTTTCCCTTTGGTGTTGCTAAAAGAGGCATAAGGTGAATATAATTAACATTACATTCTTCAATGTAATCGATTTTATCCATCATTCCCTTTAGGTTGCCCGCAAACATATCTGTATACATCATCATTCCAAGCATATCATTCTTCTTGTACCAGCTTGAATCTTCTTCTCTTGTATTGTCCAGCTTCTTAAGCTGACCATTTCTGTTGTCATACCATGTTCTCAGCTGTCTGCACAAATCCTCAAACATGTCCATTCTATCATGGTATAACTCGCAATATAACCATTTCAATTCATCATAGTGCTTTTCAAAACGCTGTTCAAAATTCATAGTAATCTCCATTCCGGAGCCCAAACTGTTATGCTCCATTAAAATTTTTGCGTTTTGTAATCGATTTCATTTATGATTATACCATATCAACTTAAAAAAGCAAGTGTTTTCACTCGCTTTTTTAACTTTCTAAATATGCATGAAGCCTCTTGGTGGCTCTCTTCATTCTTATTCTATTAATTGCCCTCGCTTCAATCTGTCTGATTCTTTCTCTGGTAACGTTATATTCCTGTCCCACTTCCTCCAGTGTCCATATTCTACCATCTTCAAATCCAAATCTTAATCGTATGACTCTCTGCTCTCTGTCTGACAATTCTCCCAAGAGCTCGTCCAACTGCTCACCTAACATTATCTTTTCAACTGTCTCAAATTGTTCAGGTGTATTGTTATCTGCGACAAAATCTATAAGCACTGAATCATCTTCCTCACCAACCGGTGTATCTAATGAGACTGTATCACCATAAAGCTTGAGTATTTCCTGAAGCTTGTCCTCCTTCATGTCCAAATACTCACATAACTCACGTACTGAAGGTTCCCTGCCATTATCAGTGGCATACTTTCTCATTGCCTTACTAATCTTATTCATCTGTTCCTTCATATGAACCGGTATTCTAATAATTCTTGACTGATCTGCAATTGCTCTTGTTATAGACTGCCTTATCCACCACATTGCATATGTGCTAAACTTATATCCCTTGGTATAGTCATATTTCTCAACAGCCTTCATAAGT